>VGWY01000073.1 GCA_016873575.1 Nitrospira sp.
TCTACAGGCGGGGCATTTGGCTCGAATATCTTTCTTATCCTTTCATCATCCGTGGTGATGGTAATGCCAACTTCGATGTCTCTGAATTTCTTGATAATATCCATATCCCTGAGTACGAGGGGAGATTTTGTAAGTATTTCAACAGGGAACTGGTATGGTAATAACTCTTCAAGGCATCGCCTGGTGAGTTTATATTTCCCATCGACAGGTTGGTATGCATCGGTAACAGAGCTGATGATTACAGTACCATTTACTGCTCTTTTCATCTGTCTTCTCAGGATTTCCGGCGCATTTATTTTGGCATCAACAAAACTTCCCCAAGGCTCTTCGTGGTTTGTATATTTTTTCATAAATGTGGCATAACAGTATCTGCATCCATGAAAGCAGCCGATGTATGGATTAATGCAGTAATCAGCTCCTGGAATCCCTGATTTTGTGAGGACGGATTTGACCGTGATTTCCCTGATAATCAACATCATATTTTATTTTACCATTACTGTCTCGTGACTGAAAAATAGAGATAGAAAACTTGAAACCACCAAAACTCCCCTCCCCTTGTGGGAGGGGATGAAGGGGAGGGGTAATCAATTTGGTTAATTTATCACCCTCACCCTAACCCTCTCCCATCAAGGGAGAAGGAACATTCTGGAAATCCTATGTCTATTTTTCGGTCGTGAGGTACAGCTTGACAATTGTATATAATATTTTAAGTAATACAAATATTTTCTTATTGAAGCCTGGTAAATGCGACAGAAAGATTTATTCAAGATTTATCAAAAATTATATAATTGCTTTGGGCCTCAGTACTGGTGGCCTGGAGAGACACCATTTGAGATTGCTGTTGGTGCAATCCTCACCCAGAACACAAACTGGGGAAATGTGGAGAAGGCAATAGGGAACTTAAAAAGAGAGAATGCCCTGAGTGCAAAGAAGATACACGAAATGGAAGCAGAAATGCTTGCGTCGTTGATAAAACCAGCAGGTTACTTCAATATAAAGGCTAAACGGCTTAAGTCCTTTATTGATTTCCTCATGAATGATTACCATGGAAGCATGAGGAGAATGAAAAACAATGATATGATTTCATTGAGGGAAAAACTTCTCAGCATAAATGGCATCGGTCCTGAAACAGCAGATTCAATACTCCTTTATGCCATCGAGAAACCTGTATTTGTTATAGACGCCTATACAAAAAGGGTTCTGTCAAGACATGGGATTATGGGACACGAAAAGCCGTATGAAGAATTTCAGCAGCTTTTTCACTCATCTCTGAAAAAGGATGTAAAACTGTTTAATGAATATCATGCCCTTTTTGTAAGAGTCGGTAAGACATATTGCAGGACAAAACCTATATGTGATGGATGTCCTCTTGAGGGGATATAACTATGGATAACTTCAGGCTCATTTCCTCCTTTTCTCCAAAGGGTGATCAGCCAAAGGCCATAAAGGAACTTACGAAGGGAATAGAAAAGGGACTGAAACATCAGGTGCTCCTTGGAGTAACAGGCTCTGGGAAAACTTTTACCATCGCAAATGTAATTGCCAATATCAATAAACCCACCCTTGTTATCGCCCATAATAAGACCCTCGCTGCTCAGCTTTACGGAGAATTTAAAGAGCTTTTTCCTGAGAATGCTGTTGAGTTCTTTGTCAGCTATTATGACTACTATCAACCTGAGGCATATATCCCTACTACGGATACATACATCGAGAAGGATGCGCTCATTAATGACGATATAGACAGGATGAGGCACTCTGCAACAATGGCAGTGCTCGAAAGAAGGGATACGGTTGTTGTTGCTTCTGTTTCATGTATTTATGGTATCGGCTCACCGCAGGACTATATGGATATGCATCTGGTTATAGAAGAAGGGATGCGAACTGAGCGTGACGAGATACTAAGGAGACTTGTGGAGATACAGTATTCACGTTCTGATGTCGAATTCAGAAGGGGGTCATTCAGGGTGAGGGGTGATATTGTAGAGGTCTATCCTTCATTCTCACTGAATAAGGGCATACGTATAGAATTCTTTGGTAATGATATTGATGCACTCCATGAGTTTGATCCCCTCACAGGCGAAAGGATACGCAGGCTCGAAAAGATTGCAATTTTCCCGAACAGCCACTGGATAACGCCGAGAGAAAGGCTTGAACCTTCATTAAAGAATATAGAAAAAGAGATGGTTGAGAGGATTGAATATTTTTTGAGAAATGGTAAAACGCTTGAGGCACAGAGAATTGAGCAAAGGACACGATTCGACCTTGAGATGCTGAGGGAATTCGGCTATTGCCACGGTATAGAGAATTATTCGAGGCACCTGAGTGGAAGGGCTCCTGGTGAACCCCCATATACCTTAATAGATTATTTCCCTGATGATTTTCTGATCATCATTGATGAATCCCATGCAACAGTCCCGCAGATTGGAGGCATGTATGAGGGTGACCGTTCACGGAAGAAAAACCTTGTTGATTATGGCTTCAGGCTTCCTTCTGCACTGGATAACAGGCCACTCACATTCAGTGAATTTGAGCACAGGGCTAACCAGACAATTTATGTATCAGCTACTCCTGCACATTATGAAATTGAGAAAACACAGAGCCGTGTGGTTGAGCAGATAATCAGGCCGACCGGTCTCATTGACCCGAAACTGACTGTACGGCCTGTTTCAGGGCAGGTGGATGATCTGCTTGGTAAGATAAGGAAACGTGCAGAAAAAAGTGAGAGGGTTCTCGTAACCACGCTTACAAAAAAGATGGCAGAGGATTTAACCGATTACTATGTTGACCTTGGTGTAAGGGCACGGTATCTCCACTCAGACATTGATACACTTGAACGTGTTGAGATACTCCGTGATTTAAGACTTGGAAATTTTGATGTATTAATTGGTGTCAATCTCTTAAGAGAGGGACTCGATCTTCCTGAGGTCTCACTCGTTGCAATCCTTGATGCTGACAAAGAGGGATTCCTGCGTTCAGAAAGATCATTGATCCAGACATCAGGCCGTGCTGCAAGGAATGTGAACGGTAAGGTAATCCTCTATGCAGACACCATTACGGGCTCCATGCAAAGGGCACTTGAGGAAACAAACAGGAGGAGAAGGATACAGGAGGAATATAACAAGAAGATGAAGATTACCCCTGAGACTGTAAAGTCCAACATCAAGGATATACTGAGTTCTATTTACGAAGCGGATTACTGGACTGTCCCTGCAGTTGCAGAGGAAAAGGCTGAATACGGATATGATGAAGAAACCTTGAAGAAACTTGAAGCTGAGATGAAAGAGGCTGCGAAGAAACTCGAATTCGAACGTGCTGCGAAGATAAGGGATAAGATCAAGGAGATAAAAGGAAAGATGATACAGGTAGGGATAAAGGTGTAAAATATAAAATTGGAGGTGATTTTATGGAAGAAAAGGTTATTATTTTCGGTAAAGAGGGTTGACCTTTTACAAGAGAGGCTCGGGCAGCCTACGGCAATTCTGCCAAATACATTGACGTCAAGGCAGACAGTACAAAATTAGAAGAAATGCTCAAGTATTCAAAGGGTGTTCGGCAAGTGCCAGTTATTGTTGAGGGTGATAAAGTAGCGATTGGTTACGGAGGCACCTGAGGCGTGTAAATTACCGATAGTTTATCGGTACGTTTAAGATTCTTATGCCTTTTGCTAAATTTTTACTAAGGTCTGCACGGTCATTCCCAAAAAAACGACAGAATGTTATAAAATAAGTAATAAGGGCAATCTAAAGGTGGGATAGACAGCATTTAGTTTATCCCACAAGTTTTGCTAAAAAGATAACTCTTCATGTGTGACAGTTTTCCACGTAAGAGATAAAGGAGATTTTTATAAGCTTCGACAGTCTAAAAAATTTAAGGATAGGAGATTTGACGGCGAAACTTCCCATAATTCAGGGAGGGATGGGAGTATGCATATCTCTGTCCGGGCTGGCCTCGGCAGTAGCAAACGAAGGCGGTATTGGAGTTATTGCTGCAGCGTGTATTGGAATGAACGAACCTGATTTTTACAGTAATTTCCTGGAAGCGAATATCAGGGCGTTAAAGAATGAGATCAGAAAAGCCAGAGAATTAACTAAGGGGATACTCGGTGTCAATATCATGGTGGCACTATCAAACTTTGCTGATATGGTCAGAACTGCTATTGATGAGGGTATAGACATTATTTTTTCAGGAGCCGGACTGCCCCTTAATCTCCCTCAATTTTCAAAAGATACTATAAAAACTAAACTGGTACCTATTGTTTCCTCTGCAAGGGCAGCCGGTATTATTGCGAAAAGATGGTCAGAAAGATACAACTGTCTCCCTGATGCTGTTGTTGTAGAAGGACCAATGGCTGGAGGACATCTTGGTTTCAAAGAACAGACGATTAACGATCCTGAATATTCATTAGAAAAACTTGTTCCTGAAGTGATTCAGGCATTAAAACCATTTGAAGAAAGATATAAAAAAACCATTCCGGTCATAGCCGCCGGAGGGATCTATACAGGAGCGGATATTTATAGATTTTTCCAGTTGGGGGCTTCGGGTGTACAGATGGCAACACGGTTTGTTACCACTCATGAATGTGATGCATCGGTAAAATTCAAGCAGGCTTATCTGGATTCGAGGAAAGAAGATATTGTTATTATCAACAGTCCTGTTGGAATGCCGGGGAGGGCGATTAAGAATGCATTTCTTGATGAAGTCAGTCAGGGGAAAAAGAAACCCTTTAAATGCCCCTATCACTGCATAAAAACGTGTGATTATAAAGCAAGTCCTTATTGTATTTCCCTTGCCTTGATGAATGCCAAAAGAGGTAATCTGACACACGGCTTTGCATTTGCCGGAGCGAATGCATATAGAGCAAAGGGGATTATTTCCGTGAAAGAATTGATAGAAACTTTAATAGAGGAATATAAGGATGCATCTCGTTGACATGATTTATGATTAGAATCCTGTCGTTGTCTAAACAAATTCATAGAGGGCGAGATAGAATGTCTCGCCTTTTTTTATCTATATTATAACCAACAATCTTTAATATAAAAAACCAAACTCTAATCATCATGGCAGATAAAGTTTTTTCAGGTGTGGAAAAGGCGTGGGAGAGACTCCTCAGGCTTGAGCCGGCAGATGTGTGTAAAGGGGCAGGTGTTTTATATGATAAGGAGAATCACTCCTACATATTGAAGTCCCTCGGGTTTGATTTTTCTGTCTCACCTCTGAAAAGAGAGATTAAGAATTTATCTGAAAAGGGTGAAATCTTTGTCAGAAGACTCGTTTATTTTTTTAACATTTCTGTCCTGTCGTATCTCGTGAATGCAAAAGAAATCCCTCATTCAGGACAGCTAATTAAGCCAGAAAACATCAGGGGTGGACAGTTTTTCTTCAAAGGTTCACATCTGCTACCTCTAAATAAGGTTGCTGAAAAATACGGTAGTGACAGGGAAGGATTTATCACAAAAGGGATAGAATTTAATGGAAGAGTTTTAGGCTATGGAGATGTCTCTTTTGAATTTCTCCCACTGCCTCGAATACCAGTTACGATAATCCTTTGGCTTTCTGATGAAGAGTTTCCTGCAAGGACTGATTTACTCTTTGATTCTACATGCGAGATACAACTACCTCTGGATATTATATGGTCAATCGCCATGATGAGCATATTGGTATTACTGTGACTTTTTCTACTTTTACACTAAACATTTTTAGAGTATAATCTCCTATGCAGAATGTTGGATTTATATACGATGACATCTTTCTCAAGCATGAGACGCCTGAGTGGCATCCTGAAAGAAAGGAGAGATTAATCCACATTATCAGCGCCCTGAAACAATCAGAATTGTGGGGAAAGCTCGTCCATATAAAACCACGCAGGGCAAGCTTTGATGATATTGCCCTTGTTCATACTCCTCAGTATATCGAAAAGATCAAAAATTTCGGAATAGGATATCTGGATGGCGACACGTTCATGTCAGAACACACACTGGAGGCGGCACAGTATGCTGTTGGTGCAGTAATAGAAGCAGTGGAAAGATGCAGAAACGAAGAGATGAAAAGGGCATTCTGTGCTGTTCGGCCACCTGGTCACCATGCTGAGTCAGACAGGGCAATGGGATTCTGTATATTCAATAATGTAGCGATAGGGGCGCGATATGCTCAGAAGATAGGATACAAAAGGGTTTTTATTATAGATTTTGATGTTCATCATGGGAATGGAACCCAGCACATATTTGAAGAAGATGACACGGTCTTTTATTTCAGCACCCATCAATATCCACATTATCCGGGAACCGGAGATGATTCCGAAAGGGGTAGAGGGAAGGGTGAAGGATATACCTATAATGTTTCCATGCAATCAGGTACAGGGAATAAGGATTATCTCTATTTTTATCAGAATATACTGCCCCCTCTTGTAAGAAGATTTCTACCTGATATATTCCTTATTTCTGCCGGGTACGACATACACAAAGATGATCCACTGTCAGGCATCAAGGTATCAAATGAGGGGATAAGAAGCATTGTTCGAGCTATCCTCTCATGCTCATCATATCCCATGATTTTTGCCCTTGAAGGTGGATATGATTTAACTGCCCTCGGAGATTCAGTGAGATTCACCATCGAAGCAATGTTACAGGACTTCTGAAAACAATCTCAATGCTACCCTGAATATTCATGATAAGAACTGAATCATTAAAGGTTCTTGAATTTGATAAAATCCTGAACGTCATCTCCAGGTTTTCTCACAGTGAAGCCTCGCAAAAATCTGTTCTAAAAATCCTTCCCCTTCATAGCATAGAAGATATTGAAAAAAGATTTGGACAGATTCAGGAGATAAGAAGGCTTTCCCATGAAGGAACACCTCTCAAGCTCTTTCATTTCCATGATATATCACAGGCGATCGAAAAAGTAAGACCAATAGGAGCTATCCTTGATCCCCGTGAACTCTTATCCATATTATCTGTTCTGCAAATAATATCTGAAGTATCCTCACAACTCAAAGAGGGAAAAGACATCCCGCTGCTCAGGGAGTTTGCAGTCACCCTAACAGGATTTCCAGAAATTCTCGTCATGATCGAAAGAACTATTGACAGCGAAGGAAATATCCTCGATAGCGCATCGTCCTTACTCTTCAATTTGAGAACCCGGATAAGGAGACTGGAGGGGAAAATACGGAAAAGACTGGAGGAGACTATAAGGGACAGAAGAATAGCTCCCTTCTTGCAGGATAATTTTATTACACAGAGGTCTGGAAGGTGGGTCATACCGTTAAGGATGGATTCAAAGGGACGAATACCAGGTGTGGTACACGATGTCTCAAGATCTGGTGAGACTGCATTTATAGAGCCTTTAGAGATTATTGGAATTGCTAATGAGCTTGGAAATATTCTTGCTGATGAGAAGGCTGAAGAGATACGAATCCTGAGGTCCATCTGCGAAAAGATACGAGTGGTGGCGGATGAAATTGAAGCACAGTACAAAACTATTGTTTACATAGATGTCTTGCATAGCATTGCCCGGTTTGCTGACCAACTGAAGATGGAGATTCCCAGGATGAACAATACATCTCTTATTACGCTACAAAGGGCAAGGCACCCGCTTTTGATGCTCTCAAAGAAAGAGCATGGTACCGAAGAGGTTGTCCCGCTGGACCTCAGCCTTGGCAGTAACAACACAGTGATGGTTATCACAGGCCCGAATGCAGGAGGCAAAACCATTGCCATTAAAACAGCAGGTCTTCTCCTGGTCATGGCCATGTCAGGGATACCAGTACCTGCTGACTCTTCATCCACCTTTCCTTTGGTCAGCGGGCTCCTCGTTGATATAGGAGACGAGCAATCTATAGAAAACAACCTTTCCACTTTCTCTGCACATGTTGCCAATATATCAGAGATACTGAAAAGGACAGATTCAAAAACGATCGTCCTGATAGATGAACTGGGGACCGGAACCGATCCTGTTCAAGGGGCTGCCATTGCCTGTGCAGTGTTACATGACTTGAAGGAAAAGGGTACGCTGGTCTTTGCCACCACTCATCTCATTGATATAGTCAGTTTTGTGTTTAGAACAAATGGCATGATCAATGCCTCTATGGATTTTGATCAAAAGACCCTCATGCCTCTCTATAGGTTGAAGGTGGGAGAACCAGGTCAGTCCCATGCCCTTGAGATAGCAAAGAGATACGGGATGCCTGATGATACCATCAGACTTGCAAAAGAGATGCTTGGCTCTATGAAGGAAGAGTTTCATAACCTTATAACAGACTTGAAAGAGAAAAGATTACAGCATGAAGAAGCTCTCACTGAACTCCAGAGGCAGAGAAGTGATCTAAAAGAAAAAGAGATTCTTTTAAAAGAGAGGCTTGCTGAGGCAGAAGATCAGAAGAGTGATATACTCAAACATGCCCATGAAGAGGCTAAAACCATTATCCTGGATACAAAAAGACAGATTAATGCCATCCTCGAAGAGGCTAAAAGGGAAAGGAGCCGTGAGGCCAAAAAGAAGATTGTAAAGACCGAACAACAAGTTGACGAAAAATTAAAAGAATATTCCAGGGAACCTTCGTTATCAATAGAAGAAGTAAGAGAAGGAGATGTTGTATTTGTAAGGTCGATTGGATACGATGCCGAGGTGATTCATATTGATAGAGAACATAAACATTTGCGGGTAAAGGTTGGAGGCAAAGAGATAGAAGTATCAATATCTGATATAGGCTACAGCAAGGGGAAATTGCCTGAGACAAAAATAGCTGGATATACCTTGCATAGGGAGGAAGAACCAGTTCCATTTCAGCTCAATATGGTTGGTTTGAGGGTTGATGAAGCTTTATCAAGGCTTGAGCCATTTCTCAATCATGCATCTCTTGCCGGACTCAATGAGGTTACTATTATTCATGGAGTAGGCACAGGTCAACTGCTCAAGGCGGTACGCAGTTACCTTACTGAGCATCCTCTGGTGATACAATTCAGAAGTGGGGAAATATCTGAAGGTGGAAACGGGGTAACCATCGTGAAGATGAAGTGAGTGCAGGCTTGCCATTCTTCTCGCGAATCAAGTATTATCAATGTATTGGGAGTGTATAGGGCTCTGGTGTCCCTCCCGGACTTCAAATCCGGTGTTGCCTGCCAAAAGTGGGCAGGGTGGGTTCGATTCCCACACGCTCCCGCCATTCATTTCTAATGATATCAATGCGTTAACCTGTCTGAATATCCTGTAAAAACTGTAAACAAACTGTGGACAGACTGATTGGTAGTATTCAGGTTCAAGCCTTACTTTAATTCCAGCCCAGGGCAACCCAAATATATATTATTTTAGTTTATAGGTTAATCAGAAATATTAATTATTTTTTTTGTTCTAAATAAAGTATACTTTACTAAAGTGCTATCATATGATAACATTTATTAGAATCCTTAACATATTAACACCAAATAGAATTATGTTATCATTGTTTTGTGGCAAACAAAAATGAAATTGAGCAATTTCTTAGAGAATTTAAGCATTGTATCCAAATTCATGTTATTGATGAACGTCAAGACGGTAGCAATGAAGCAACGTTAGCAATACTTGGGATAACTCCTAAACAAAGGTTGGAAGAAATAAAAGCTCTAAATTATAAGAATTACTTTAGAGGACCAACCCCTGATCATAGAAATCCTTCTGATAATATTTGGGAATTTGGTAAGAGGGTTAAAGGAAGAGAAATTTATATAAAACTAAAAGTGTACACTTCAACAAGTGGTAGTAAATATGGCAAGTGTCTCTCTTTCCATATAGCTGACAGTCCAATAAGTTATAAATTTACATAACGGAGAAGATGGCTTATGTTTAAGGTATTAAGAACTGTAAAAAAAGAATGTCCGATCTGTGAATCTGAGAGAGATTTACAATTTGGGAAACGAAGTGAGATTTTAAAAATTAGATATGAAACTATTGCAGTTGAATCTAAAGTTTATTATTGTCCTCTCGGAAATCATTATTTTCACGATATAGATGATGAAGAAGAAAAATTTCAAAAGGCGTATAGAGAATATAGAAACCGTAAAAACTTTTTACAACCTGAAGATATTAAGCAAATAAGAGAAAAATACGGCTTTAGTCAAAGAGCATTTGCTCGGTTTTTTGGCTGGGGAGAAATAACAATTCAACGTTATGAGACAGGAGCATTGCAGGATTTTGCTCATAATAGTTTATTGTTTTTTATAAAAGATTTTAATAATTTTAAACAACTCTTTGAAATTCGTAAAAACCAGCTATCAAAAAGAGATATCGCAAAAATTGAGAAAAGATTAAAGGAAATAGAATCCAGCAGATATCAATTAACTTTTAATTTTATGTTCAAAATAACAATGACGGAAAAAAATAAAGTGCCTCTCAAAAACTTTGCATTAAAAATCAAACCGATAATACCTGCCCAATATATTAAGACAATCATTAATATAGTTTCTGTTGGACAAAAAGGAGAACTAGCTCTTGCAGCATAAAATGAAATTTAACGAATTCCGTTTAATGAAAGTAGATTTCTCTTTAAACCCGGAATTCAAGATAAAAGGCAAAAAAGCACCAATTAGCCCAGAAATTGCTATTCACCATGAGTTTAGAAAAAAGCAAAAAGAATTGGTCGTTTCATTGGGTATAAGACAAATTGCTGGGAATATGCCTTTTTATTTTGAAGTTGTGCTGTTATCGCCCCCAATATTTGAACAAATTCCTGCATCTTCATTACTAAAACAATTTGCTACTATAAATTGTCCTGCTATATTGTTTCCTTATGTAAGAGAAACGGTAGCAGACTTATCAAGAAGATCTGGGTTCCCACCTCTTCATTTGGACCCCATAAATTTCATAGACCTAGCTAAACAAAGAGAAAAAGAAAAACAACCAAGGGACATAAATAGGTAGAGTAGAGAACTGGCGTAGTGACAGGAGCCCTATCTCCAGTCCCCCCTCATCAAACCGTACATTCAGTTTTCCCGAATACGGCTTTCCAATCATCTTCTTCCATCAGCTTTCACAGGCGTCTTATAAGGAGCAGTCGTCGG
>VGWY01000074.1 GCA_016873575.1 Nitrospira sp.
CAGATGGTTCTGTAGAGCTCCTGAACAACAGGAGAAATATAATCCCCATATTGAATAACGAAAATGTAGGATATGGGAAAGCCGTCAACAGAGGTGTTGAGATGGCTAATAGTAAGTATATCTGCGTGCTGAATACAGATCTCATATTAAACGAAGAATCGCTTGTAACCATATGGAATTATTTGGAACAAAATCCTGAGATTCATGTGTGTTCTCCTGTTGTATGCTACCCTGATGGGAGAATTCAGGGCTTCTTTTTTAAATTTCATATCCTTTTTCTGTATTCAGATCTCATGAAAAAAATCTACTCTACGTTCAAGAAAAAAATTATTTCCTTATCAAAATCACCTGTGACAGTTGACGGAATTGCAGGCGCATTTATTTTTCTGAGATCATCGATCCTTGAAAATCAGAAACTCTTTGATGAAGATTTTTTTTTCTATTACGAAGACACCGATTTAGCTCATAGATTGAAAGAACAAAAAATAATTACAAAAGTTTTACCCTGTTGCAAAATAATCCATATAGGTGGACAGTCAAGTAATGGAAAGCTCGGGCAACTGTTTTTTAAGAGTAAGTATCTTTATTTAAAAAAACATTATGGAGTCAGACATGTAGAAAACATATTTTTTTTAGATTATTTAAAAACACTCATCAAAGCAGTAAAATATAAACTTGTGTTTCTTTTCTTTCCTTCACAGAAAGTTAAGAAAAAAGGTCATTTTTATTCTGAATTGTTAAAACATTTCATGTCATTCTTCCCCTGTCTTCTCATATTTCTCCCACAGCTTTATGTATTTTATGAATGTGTAATATGCATAAAGCATTGAAATGATTAACCCAACCTTACCATCAAGAAACCCTCGCTTCAGGATATAGATCTTTACGAACATGGAAAGAGGATGTGTTATGATTTGATGTATCTTGAATCTCCTGCCTTCCCTGAACATATCTTCTGCGCGAAGGGTGGAATATCTTTCCATCTTTCTGAAGAACTGGTCAAGATTCAAAAACGGATATTGAATAATATGCCCTTTGAGGTATGAGAGCATTCCTCCTTTGAGGACAAATCCTTCATGAACTAACTGGTCACTGTATTGCATCTTTTCCTTATGAAAAAACTGGGGCTGGCGATAATCTGGATACCATCCACAATACCTTACCCTGTGACCAAGGAAATAGTTTATCCTTGGCACAAAATAGGCATCAGCATCAGGTCCATTTTTTAGCTTTTCAAGGATTTCATCCCTGAGCTCCCCTGTCACCCTTTCATCTGCATCAACACTTAGAATCCAGTCATGACTTGTATGTTTTACAGCTATATTCCTTAAGTTTCCAAACCCGGCAAATTCATGTTGTATAATCTTATCTGTGTATTCACGGCATATTTCAACAGTCTTATCAGTGCTGAAGGAGTCCAGAACAACAATCTCATCAGCCCACTTCACACTTTCAAGACAATCACGAATCTTTGCCTCCTCATTGAAAGTAATTATATATGCCGAGATTTTCTTTCTAATCAAAAACTCCCTCCCTTGGTTGTACTGTAATCTGATAAATTATACCTCAGATGATTTTATCCTTACACTTGTTTTCATCTATTGCCATGTGATACAATTTTGTATTACATATAACAACTGGAGGAATATATGCCTGTAAGTGTCAGATTGGACGAGGAGACAGAAGAATTGCTTAAGGAAACATCAAGACTTCTTGGGATAACGAAAACTAAGGTTATAAGGGAATCAATAAAGCAATATTGTTCTCCATTGATAAAAGAAAAAAAACAGACTCTATATGGATTTATCAAAGAGCGTATTGATAAATGGCCAGGCAGTGGCAGAGGAGATCTTGCCATCAGACATGAAGAGATATTGAGGGAAATGTTAAAGGAAAAACACAGGAGAAGGTCTTGATACTCATAGATACAGGTCCCTTAGTTGCTTCCTTTGATAAAAATGATGCCCATCATAACATCTGCCTCGGTCTCTTGAAAAACTTTAAAATGCCTCTCATTACAACAATTCCTGTCCTTACAGAGACACTATATCTTTTGAGTTATTCATGGTATGTACAGGATAGTTTATGGGAGGCGTTAGAAGAAGATATCGTGCGGATTTATAATATGGATAAAGGTATATTTAAAAGATGCCGTGAACTCATGAATAAATATCAGGACCTTCCCATGGACTTTGCAGATGCCTCACTGGTAGTGGTAGCAGAAAGGGAAAATATATCTACCGTTTTTACTCTTGATCATAAAGATTTCGAGGTTTACAGAACAAAACATAGGAAAGGCTTTAAATTACTGCCTTCTAAATTATGATTAAAAAGATATAAAAATTTTGGAGGAGACATGCATATTGGAATTATTGGAACAGGATATGTTGGACTTGTAACAGGAGCGTGCTTTGCAGAATTCGGGATATTTGTTACCTGTGTTGATAAGGATGAGAAAAAGATAAAATCCCTTAAAAAAGGAATTGTTCCCTTTTATGAGCCGGGACTTGAAGCGCTTGTCCAGAGAAACACTAAAGAGGGAAGACTTAACTTCACTACAAAGATTGCAGATACGATTGATTCTTCTCTCGTGATATTCATAGCTGTTGGCACACCTCCAAGGGGTGATGGCTCAGCAGACCTGAAATATGTTGAAGAGGTAGCCAGAGAAATAGCCATAAATCTGGATAGTTATAAGGTTATAGTCACCAAGAGCACAGTACCTGTTGGTACAGGTAACAGGATTAAGGAGATAATTTCCAGGAACCTGAAGAAAAAGGTTGATTTCGATATCGTCTCAAATCCTGAATTTCTCAGGGAAGGTTCAGCAATAGAGGATTTCATGAGGCCTAACAGGGTCATCATTGGTGCGGATCCCGAATCTAATTCAGGACAGCAGGCTATTGCAATAATAAAAGACCTCTATAAACCACTCTATCTCATAGAGACACCATTTGTCATAACAGACATCAAAACTTCGGAGCTGATAAAGTATGCATCTAACTCTTTTCTTGCTACAAAGATCTCTTTTATTAATGAGATTGCGAACCTCTGTGAAAAGGTTGGTGCAGATGTTCACATGGTTGCAAAGGGGATGGGACTTGACCAGAGGATAGGACCAAAATTCCTTCACCCGGGCCCTGGTTTTGGTGGCTCCTGTCTTCCAAAGGACATAAAGGCCCTTTTAAAGGTCTCTGAGGATTATGGTGTTCAAATGGGCATTGTTGAAGCAGTTGTCAGGGCAAATGAGAGGCAAAGGGAAACAATGGCAATAAAGATAAAGGATGTTATGGGTATTTTAAAAGGCAGAACAATTGCCGTCCTTGGACTCTCTTTTAAGCCAAATACAAATGACCTCCGGGACGCCCCTTCTCTTCATATAATCCGGTCTCTTCTGAAGGAGAAAGCAAAGATCAGGGCATATGATCCTGTTTCCATGAAGGATGCTGAGTCTATATTGCCTGAAGTAAAATACTGCAAAGACCCGTATGATGCTGTCAAGGGCGCTGATGCACTTGTAATCGTTACAGAATGGAATCAGTTCAGGAACCTTGATCTTGCGAAGGTAAAGAGCTTACTTAAAGAACCCCTTTTCTTTGATCTGAGAAACATATACGACCCACAGAGACTCAGGGGAAAGGGATTTAGATATTTCTGTGTAGGTCGAGTTTAGAAATGGGCTCTTCAGACTTTTTGTGGATATTTTAACAACAAATGGCGCAAAAACCTGTTTGTCATTCCGACTTGTTCGGAATCTTTCTTCAGATTGCTTTGTTTCTTTAATATACCTTTCAGAAGGATTCCCGACAAGCGGGAATGACAAACAGGGAGCCATAATTCCACACAATCCCCTGAAGAACCAGAAAATGTTATAATAATAAATGAAGGTAGTCTGTCAGAACAGAAAGGCATATCATGACTACTCTATAGAGGAAACCTTAGAAGCAGGCATTGCCCTTTTAGGAACAGAGATTAAATCTCTCAGGGAAGGAAGGGCAAACCTGAAGGATAGTTATGTAATTGTTAAAGATGCTGAGGGTTTCCTGCTTAACTGTCATATTAGTCCTTATAGTCATGGAAACATTATGAATCATGATCCATTGAGGATGAGGAAACTCCTTCTTCACAGGAAAGAGATAGACAGGCTGGCTGGGAAGGTAGTGACAAAGGGATTTACGCTCATCCCTTTAAAAATATACTTTAAAGGGGCTTTTGCAAAGGTTGAGATTGGTCTTGCAAGGGGGAAGAAACTCTTTGAAAAAAGAGATGCAATAAAGGAGAGAGAGGCGAAGCGAGAGATAGCTAAGGCATTAAAAACCGTAAGTCGTAAAGCGTGAGACGAAAGGAGATAAAGCAAAATCCCCTAACGCTTCACTGCTTACGCCTTACGCTCAGAAAGGGGGCGAAAGGGCTCGACGGGGGTTATGAGGCTCAGTTAGCATGTCGTGGCTCCGTCACCACGTAAAAAGGCGGAAACAAACACAAAAGCCAATAACGAACTGGCACTCGCTGCTTAATTAACTAAGCAGCCGCTGCCCTGAAATTGTCTGTGTCTCAGGGGACAGCGTCGGCAAGCAGGCTGGCCTTAAGGAGCTTCTCCCGACCTTAAGGTAAGAACAAGGGGGATGGGATAATGAAAAGCCTGTCTGCTGGCGGTTCATTATCCGAGATGAAAAAGACAGAATAAACATGTAGAAGCCTGAGTGTAGTGCTTTCGGACGCGGGTTCAATTCCCGCCGCCTCCACCAGGATTGAAAATTTTTCCATGGTCCCTCCCTTAAAAACAGCAGACAGTCGTCAGTGAAAAGTGAATAGTTACTAATACGGTCATAAGTATTAAGACATTGATTATAAAATCCCTCCTCACCTCCCTTTGCTAAAGGGAGGCAATGTACCCCTCTTTGGCAAAGAGGGGCAAGGGGAGATTTTTCAATAATGATGCCTTACTTATGCACTTCTTAGTAAAGGTGTTTGTTTTTATTACTATTCACTATTTATAGTCAACGCACTTAATACTGTTACATTGTCATTGCGAGCCCGAAGGGCGTGGCAATCTCGTCTTTGGGATTGCGGAGCCTGTTCCGAGCAAAGCGAGGAATCTCCGAGTTTGCTTCGGCTTCACCTCGCAACCGCTCTGCTCCTCGCAATGACACTTCATTTAATGCGTTTATATTAATTTATATCATATCTTTTATATCGTCAATATTGATACCATTTGTTTCAAGGAGATATCCTAAAAATATAAACCCACCACAAGGTGAAGGAGTATCTTTTTTATCTGAAAATCCCCCCTTCCCCCCTTTATTAAAGGGGGGAAGGGGGGATTACTTTGCTGTTTGTTCTTTACAAAGTCACAGTCATGTTTATAAAAAGTACAGGCAGGGCACATATGCTGTAAAAGCTTCCCCTCTGTCAATTCATTGAGCCGCTTATGTGAACTCTCAAAGTGAAGTTCCTTTCCATTCTTTATCAATCTTTCTACTACAAGGAAACCCCTGCAGGCAAGTTCTTCATTTTTAGATGGTTTGTAATAGGGGCAGAAATTCTGACAAAGCCTTTTCTGTAATGTTCTCTCTCCCATTCTTATGATGATACCAAAACCAGTGGTGTTTTATAATAAATAATGCGGCAGTTGAGCAGTGCCCCGGAGGGGCATCTGTTTCGAACTCCTGGTTCTCCCCGCAGCGTAGCGGAGGGGAGGTTCAGGAGTTCGCTGCTCAACTGCCGCATTCCCCCCGGAGCGAAGCGGAGGGGGGAATAACTGCATTATGAAATATTTTCTCACGCAAGAAGCTGTTCTTAAATGGCTTGAAATGCCATCGGTTTATCATATCAAAAAAGATGAACTTTATGAGCTTGACGATGATTCATTCCCATTCCTTAAAAAGTGCATGTCTGAAAGTGGATGCAATACCGAAGACAGCGAATTTATGGGGCACTATCAAAATAGTGCTCCATTTATTGAATATTGTCTGAAAGAAGGAATATTGACGAAAGACAAAATTGCAGTAAAACGTCCTCCCCTCATAAAATCTTCCCAGCCTTCTTTACGTTATCTTGAATTACAGATTACTGATCGGTGTAATCTCAAATGCAGACATTGTTATATTGGAGATACAAGTGAAGCTCCCCGACTTTTAGTCGGGGCTTCCATGCAAGGAAAATTTTTTCCGGAGAAAATTTTTAAGGAACTCTCATTAAATCAGATTAAGAAAGATTTTGCATGAGTTTGAAGATATGCAGGGATTAAGGGTACTTATTACAGGCGGTGAGCCACTGCTTCATAGCGAGTTTGTCCAGATAAACAGATACTCCCTGATTTTTTCATAAGGAGGGTCTTATTTACAAACGGCTTATTATTAAGCAAAAAAATCGTCAAAACCCTTCATGTTGATGAGATTCAGATTAGCATAGACGGACTTGAAGATGCCCATGATTCAATAAGGGGCAGGGGAACCTTTAAAAAAGCAATGAAGGCTCTTGCCATCGCTCTTGATTCCGGTCTTGAAGTCTCGGTTGCAACAATGGTGCATCCTAAAAATCTTAAAGACTTTGATGAGATGGAAAAACTCTTTCAGAATATGGGAGTAAAGGAGTGGACTGTTGATGTCCCCTGTATAACCGGCAGGTTAGAAAGAAATGTTGAATTTCAAATAAGTCCAGAGATTGGCGGAAGGTATCTCAAATATGGATATGGTGGTGGACTTCATGCAGGAGCATCCCAACGGGGCGTAGACAGTTTTGCCTGTGGTCTCTATTTGATGGCAGTCATGGCAGACGGAAGGGTTGCAAAATGTACCTTTTACGCAGATAGCGCTGTTGGCAGAATCGAAGAAGGTCTCAGAGAATGCTGGCAGAGAATAAAACCCATCCGATTGGATGAGCTTGCCTGTGACTGTGAATATATCGAATCATGCAGAGGTGGTTGTAGATACAGGGCAGAAATTTTAGATGATCCCCGTGGTAAAGACCTTTACAAATGTTCGTTTTTTGGTATAATAAATAAATAATTTTATATAATAAATCGGGCATGAAGCCCGGATTTCTCCTATGAAAGGGGGGAGTGCTCATGACAATTAAGAAGGTATCCAAAAAGGTTGCAATGACCTGTAAGTGTAAGAGTTCCTGCTAATTATTTTTAAGCGGAAAGCTGAAGAGTTGTGATAGAAAGAAAGGGCGTGCATAGAAATGTACACCCTTTCTTTTCTCCATAATATTAATCAACAAATTTTATTGCCTGATCAGGGCACATATTTGCAGCTTCCTGACAGTTACAGGTGTTGCATTTGTCAGGACCAATAACATGTGCCTTGCCATTATCCATTACTTTGAATACCTCAGGGCAGAGTTCCTCGCAGGTGCTGCAGCCTTCACAGGCATCCCAATCTACTTCTGGTTTTGACATAATAATCTCCCTTGGCTTTATATGAAAATGGAGAATATAGTATTTGAGCGGTTTCTTCTGCCTCAGCCATCGGAACTCTTAACTCGGAACTCGTTAAGCCCATGGTGTGCCACCGTCAACTATGCTATGTTCTTCCCACATATACCAGCTTCCTGTGTCTGACATGAAGAAATATGTATTTGCAAAAACATTGTAATGCTGTTGCTCTTCCTTCACGAGTCTCTCAAATAATGCCTTCTCCTTTTCTGTTCTCGCATCTGCTCCAGCCTTTTTGTAGAATTCGATCCCTTCTTTCTCCATCTGCATCGCGATCTTGAATGCCTCAAGTTCATCTGATGTTGCTTCAACCCTCTTTATCATGGTGTCTTTCATGGATTGAAAGATTGTCTTGATATTTTTCATAGGACTAACATCTTGAGGCTCTATGTTCATTCCTTTGAGTATTTGCAAGAGCAGCTCAAGATGTCTTTTTTCATCCTCTACTACGCTGAGAAACATCTTTTTCCCCACAGGATGCTGTGTCTTTTCAGCAGCCTCTCGGTAAAAATTTATTGCATCTGTTTCCATTCTTTTAGCAATTTCAATAGCATTCATTTTTTAACCCTCACTTCTACGGGATTCCAATCAATGTTCTTAAAAAATGCCTCTATGTAATCAGCCCGTTTCAGGCCATAATCAAGCATAAAGGCATGCTCAAATACATCCATTACCAAAATTGGGTTACATCCTGTTGGATGTGAGACATCATGCTCATTGACCCAGAAGTTCATAATCTTACCACTGCTCATGTCCTGATACAGCACAACCCATCCTATCCCCCTCATGGTCCCTGTCGCCTTGAAGTCCTTTTCCCATGCTTCGTAGCTACCGAAGCTCTCGTTCAGCTTTTTTGCAAGTATCCCGTCTTTGTTGATTCCACTCTTTCCCCCAAGGTTTTCAAAATAATACTCGTGAAGCCGCATACCATTGAATTCCCATCCCAGTCTTCTCTTTAATTCAGCAAATTCAGGAATTCCTGTTTTCCCGTCTTTCAAAAGCTGCGCAAGGGTGTCGAGTACCTTGTTTGTATTTGTGACATATCCCTGATAGAGGATAAAATGATTTTTTAACAGTATCTCGCTGAATCCCTCAATTCCGATGAGTCTTGAATAATCTTTTGCTGTGTATGCCATAATCCTCCCCTCCTTAATTTATAAGACGTTCAAAAAACTACTATACACCATATATAAGAATTTCGTAATCCCCCCTTTATCCCCTTTAGAAAAGGGGGAACAGGATACACATTTACAAACTATTTAGTTTATAAAATAAGGTTATCACGCAGGTTTATTAGTGTCAATAGGTGATCCAGCAAAAAAAGTCGGGTTCAGTCATGAGGCCCTGGGCGACCGGGGGCTTCTTTCCAAACGGTCATTTATTGACTTTAGACGTATTTTTTTATATTCTAACTGTTGGTTAGGATTAAAATAAAATGAAACTATTCCCAAAAGAAACCGACTTTTTTGTGATTTTTGAAAAAGCTGCGGCAAATGTCACCCATGCAGCAACTCTCCTCGTCGGCATCATGGAACACTTCACCACCTTAGATGCCTGGGCAAGAGAAGTGCACGAATTGGAGCAGGAAGGTGATTTGTACACCCATGATATTATGAGGAAACTGCATAAAACCTTTGTCACCCCCATAGACAGGGAAGATATCCATGCCCTTGCTTCAACGTTGGATGACATCATAGACCTTATCTGGGCTGCGGTTGACAGACTCAACGTCTTCAAATTAAAAGAACCTACAAAGTGGGCGATTACAATGTCAAAAGACCTTCTCATAACTGTGGAATTTGTAGAAAAGGCAATAAAAGAACTGAAAGAAAAGAATTATCCCCATATCCAGGAACATTGTATTGAAATCAACAAGCTCGAAAACAGGATAGACAGGGGGTTCAGAGATGCACTCGGGAGCTTATTCGAAGAAATGAAAGACCCTATCCTCATTATTAAATGGAAAGAAATATATGAGCACCTTGAGGATGCATCTGATAAATGTGAGGATGTTGCCAACATACTGGAAGCCATAGTCCTCAAGCATGCCTGAGATAATTATCCTTGTAATTATACTTGCCTTACTTTTTGACATAAGCAATGGATACAATGATGCTGCAAATGCAATCGCAACCGTTGTTTCAACGAGGGTATTAAAACCTCACCAGGCAGTTCTGCTTGCAGTTGTGATGAATATCCTCGGAGCATTTTTAACAACCGCTGTCGCAAAAACAATCGGTAAGGGAGTTGTTGATCCAAAGGCGATTACGGAAGTGGTTGTGGCTTCTGCACTCTTTTCTGGATTTCTCTGGAACACTTTAATGACCAAACTCGGACTCCCCGTAAGCGCCTCTCACGCCCTCATAGGGGGTTTAATTGGTGCGTCTGTGTCATATGGTGGTATAGAGATTCTCAACATTTCAGGACTGAAGAAAATATTCTCATCCCTGCTTATCTCCCCTATAGTAGGGATTATATTTGGATACACCTTTATGCGACTTATATTAAAATTCTACGGAACATTACCAGTGTCTACTATAAATAAATATTTTGGAAAACTTCAGATTTTATCAGCAAGTTTTATGGCATTCAGTCATGGTTCGAATGATGCACAGAAGGTTATGGGCATCATTACCCTTTCCCTCGTAAGCGGCGGCTATCTCCATTCTGTCGAAGTGCCATTTTGGGTGATATTGATATGCGCCCTTGCGATGGGCTTGGGAACAGCTTTCGGGGGATGGAAGGTAATCAAAACAATGGGGGTTCAGATGTTAAAGTTGGAGCCGGTCCATGGCTTTGCTGCAGAGACGTCTGCCACTGCTGTTATTTTAGGCGCGAGCCATTTAGGTCTTCCTGTTAGCACAACACATGTAATAGCGACTGCGATTATGGGTGTAGGTGCATCAAAGAGATTGTCTGCTGTCAGATGGGGAATTGGTAAAAAGATTGTTAATGCATGGATATTTACATTACCAGTATGTGCACTGCTTGCATGGATAATATGCACTGTAACTAAATTCATTATCTAATCGTTATACATTGAATCTGAAATTAATAATATCACCATCTTTAACCTCATATGTCTTACCCTCAAGCCTCAATAGCCCTTTTTCTCTCACTGCAGGTATACTTCCTGATGAGATAAATTCTTCAAAAGCAATAACCTCTGCTCTTATGAACCCTCTCTCAATGTCTGTGTGTACCTTACCCGCAGCCTTTAAAGCACTTGTGCCTTTTGGTATAGTCCATGCCTTCACCTCATCTCCTGCGTATGTAAAAAATGAGATAAGACCAAGGATGTCGTAACAGGCATGAATCAGTTTGTTCAATACAGGCTCCTCAATCCCCAAATCATCAAGGAAGGGCTTTGCATCTTCAGGAGAGAGTCGGGCAAGCTCCATCTCAATTTTCCCGCATAAAGAAAGTAATGAGTGATGGGTTTTTAATCCCCCCATGCCCCCCTTTAGTAAAGGGGGGTTAAGGGGGATTTGCTTACTCTAAAAATA
>VGWY01000075.1 GCA_016873575.1 Nitrospira sp.
GAGACACTGAGAATAAGAACAAATATCTCTTTTATTTATTACAAACAAAAAAAAGCTTGAATATATTAATATTGTTTCTTTTTTTATGGCTTCTTTTTTATATGTCAATCTCTGTGCCTCTGTGTCTCTGTGGTTATTAGAATGCTTTTCAACTTTTTTACGAAAGAATCAAAAGTTTTAATACTTATGCGAGTATCTCTGTGCCAATCCCTGCATTTGTAAATATCTCAAGGAGAAGGCAGTGAGGGACTCTGCCGTCAACGATATGTGTCTTTGCAACACCACCTTCAATTGCCTTAAGACATGCCTGAACCTTCGGAAGCATCCCGCCTGAGATGGTACCGTCAGCAGAGAGGTTCTTAACATCATCTTTCCTGAGTGTTGGAATAATATCCCCAACCTTATCTTTTATGCCGGGTACATCTGTAAGGAGTATGAGCTTTTCAGCCTTCAGCGCAGATGCTATTGAAGCAGCAACATAATCAGCATTGATATTGAGAGTTTCTCCTTTTGTACCAACTCCAACAGGTGAAATAACAGGGATAAAACCATCCTTTTCCAGGGTGTTGAGTATATGCGCATCAATACCTGTTACCTCGCCAACGAGACCTATATCAATAATTTCATCAACGCCTGTTTCAGAAGAAGTTTTTCTCAGTAATTTCTTTTTTGCCTTTATGAGTGCTCCATCTTTACCGCTGAGACCGACTGCCTTTCCACCATGGCTGTTGATTAATGAGACGATTTCTTTATTCACAAGTCCGCCAAGAACCATCTCGACTATATCCATGGTTTCCTCATCTGTGACGCGCTGCCCCTCTATAAATTCAGGCTTTTTGCCCATCTTTTCCATGAAAGAGCTTATCTTTGGCCCACCGCCATGTATAATGACAGGACGGATACCGATATAATTAAGCAATACCACATCACGTGCAAAGGCATCCTTTAAGTCTTTTTTTACCTGCGCTGCTCCACCGTACTTTATGACAAATATCTTTCCATAAAAAGTGCGGATATAAGGCAATGACTCTATTAAAATACTGGCTTTTTCAATAATCTTTTCCATGGTTACCCCTCCACCCCTTTTCCTTCAAAACATGGAATACACACAATCTTTCCATTCTTAACCCTTGCCCTTGGCTCCATAACCTTCTCTCCGCATAAGGCACATGTTACACTTGGATATATTTTTGCTTCATCTGGAAGCCTCATCTTCATTTTTGAAATCTTAAACAATTCTTCATCACGTGCGTGCAGTATAGCATCAATCTTTTTTGATTTTCGATGATGAACTGTTTTTAATACCTCATCAGAGCGATCGCCTTTCATATACCTGTCCCACATCTGTTTTTCTTCTTCGGTCTCTTCAGTGGATTTCCATTCAACAGAGATCCTTATGCCATCACCGGAAGGCCTCTTGATAAATGTATAAACCTGTTTCCCATAATCCCTGAATAATAGATTTCCTTTCCCGAACGTGCATCCTGTCATAACCTGAACAGCATCTACAGCACATGAATCATTTTCGACAATTGCAACAAGTTCCTCATCGTCTGCCCTTTCCCCGAGCTCCCTCAATGCGAGTATGGATACCCTGTATCCAAGAACAAGGCCAGGGCATATATGACCGTGAAATTCAACAACATCTTCAAGTTTTTTCATAAAAAATAATAAATTTAAACCACAGAGGACACAGAGCTAAATTTATACATTTTTAAAATATTATGAATGCCTTTCTTATATCAATCTGTGGTAATGAATCTTAAATCTTTTTTCTTTTGTTATCAATATCATCCTCTGTGTTCTCTGTGCACTCTGTGGCTAATTGTATTGTTTGGGTTTATGGATTAAAGACTGCAAAGAGCTTGTCATATGTACTCATGATATGTTCCGGAACAACCCTTACCTCTCCAAAAACCGTCATAAAACTTGTGTCTCCTGCCCATCTTGGTACCATATGGAGGTGTATATGTTCTTCCATTCCTGCACCAGCCACCTTCCCAATATTAATCCCTATGTTAAACCCCTCTGGCATAAAAGCCTTTTTAAGGCAGTTGACCGAATAGTGTGTAACCTTCATAAAATCAAGAAGGGTTTCATCTGTTAATCCATCAAATGAAGGTGTATGAAAGTATGGAACAACCATAATATGACCATTATTATAAGGGTATCTGTTCATTATCACAAAGTTATGTGAGCTTCGATAGAGCAAGAGATTATCTCTGTCTTTTTCTTTATCCTGTTTTGGCAAATCACAGAAGATGCACACTCCTGTCTTTTCTGACAATATATATTGCATTCGCCAGGGTGCCCAGATGGTCTTTATGTCTCCCATGTTATGTCACCCCCTCTGTCTTTTCCTGATTCATTCAATTTTTCAATCACCTTCTGCGCATCATTCCATGTAAGCCACTTATCCTTGGGATTCCTGAGTAGATAGGCTGGATGAAATGTTGGCATTAAAGGAACGCCCTTGTACTTAAAAAATTTTCCGCGTATTGCTGAAAGCTTCAACTCTTCATCACCTATGAGTGCCTTGGTTGAAATTCTACCTAAGGACATGATTATTTCAGGATGTATAATCTCTATTTGTCTCTCTAAAAAACCAATACAGCTCTGTATCTCATCCTTTTCAGGGTCACGGTTAATGGGAGGTCTGCATTTTACTACATTTGTGATATAGACATCCTCTCTCTTGAATCCCATCTTTTCGATTAGCCTTGTAAGCAGCATACCTGCATCTCCGACAAAGGGTCTCGCCTGAATGTCCTCTTCTCTTCCCGGTGCTTCACCAATAAACATGAGTTTTGCATCTGGTCTGCCTTCACCAAAGACGATATGTGTTCTTCCCTTTGAAAGTTTGCATCTCTTGCATTCACCGATATCTTCTTTCAGGGCATTCAAAGCAGCAACCTTAATCCCCCCTTGCCCCCCTTTAGTAAAGGGGGGTAAGGGGGGATTAAGGGGCAGTCTTTCAAAGCCTAATGCCTGATAAAACTCAAGGATGTTTTTTATGTCCTCTGCAATATTTACCATTGTTAATTGCTAATTGTTAATTGCTAATTGTTAATTGCTTATCTTTCTCCCCATTTTAATTTTGTCCTCAGGATCTGGAAATAATCTTTTTTGCAGTGTATAAGGATTTTTGCCTTAAATGGTGATTTATTCACTTCAATAACATCATCCTGCCTTAAAGAAAAACCCACCTGACCGTCAAGTGTGAGAAAGACATCTTCTCGTGGCGACTTGAGGACTATTTCTATTATGACATCGTCAGGCAGAACTATCGGCCTGTTTGTAAGTGTATGGGGACATATTGGTGTAAGTACGATACTGTTCAGCGTTGGATAAAGGATCGGGCCTCCTGCAGCAAGTGAGTAAGCGGTCGAGCCTGTCGGGGTAGAGATTATCAAACCATCTGCATTAAGGGAAGTAACATAGGTATGGTTTATATATACCTCGAGGTCAATTATCCTCGCAAGTGCCCCTTTATTAACCACGACATCGTTCAGGACAACATATTCTCCAATGCTTTCACCATGTCTGAGAATGTGTGCTGAGAGCATAAGCCGTTCCTCTACAGGGCATTTACCAGCAAGCATCTTTTCCACGGCATCATAACGCTTATCCAAAGGAACCTCAGTGATAAAGCCAAGACTGCCCATATTGATACCTAAAATCGGGATTCCCTTATCTCCGACAAGCCTGCATACGTTAAGCATTGTTCCATCTCCACCAAGGACAATAATAACATCAGAAAGAGATGGTATCTGTGAACGTTGAACCCCCTCTATATTCAGGATAGATGCAGTCTCAATGTCAACATGTGTTTCATGGCCTTTCTGTTTGAGCCATGGCAGTAATTCTTTGAGTATTTCAGGTGGTTCAGGGATGCCAGTCTTACAGATTATCCCAATTTTTTTCATTTTTACCTTCTATTATAATCTCTCTAACAGTGTTATTAGTAAATCGTAACCTGACCTTAATCACATCGTCAGGTAACCACCTCTCAGCCTTTTCAGCCCATTCAATAACTGAAATATCATCACCCTTTAACTGCTCCCAAAAACCTATTTCATCAAGTTCAGAATCCTTCTCAATTCTATATAAATCTATATGGGAAAAGGGTGGCGTTGAATCGTATTCGGTAATTATCGTAAAACTTGCGCTGACAATCTCTCTCTCTTCAATGCCAAATGCATTTGCAATGCCTTTGACCATTGTCGTTTTTCCGCTTCCCAGTTGTCCATAAAGAGCTACCACATCCCCTATCCTTAAAAGCTTTCCCAATCGGAAACCAATATCTTTGGTTTCATCGGGGCTGTTGCTTATGTATTTTTTCAATTAAAAATACCCAATTCACCCTCCCCATGCCCCTCCCGTCAAGGGAGGGGAAATTAAGGTAAAAGCATACTATAGTAAACGTACTAAGTAGTGTTACATTGTCATTGCGAGCGATAGCGAAGCAATCTCATATTTGAGGGGATTGCTTCGTCACCCCGCTCCTCGCAATGACACTCTATTTAATGCGTTTGTATTAATATACCCTCTCCCCTGGTGGGAGAGGGTTCGGGTGAGGGGGCAATTCAAAATATCCCGATAAATCCCCCCTGGCTTCCGGTATAGCTTTTCGTATATCTATAAGAATGATACACTTCAGGGTTACAATATGTACATTCATTTGATAGCCATATATTTTCTTCAGGAATTCCCATTGATAATGCCTGATACATATTAGCAGAGGGAAGGTCAACACAATAGCCACCATTCCTTTGCAGATAATATTCCCCATCTCCTGTAGCGTTACAAACTGCATCTTTAACGTCCTGTCCGACGTAGTAGCAGCTCCATCGGATACCCGGACCGAGTGCTATAAGAATATCATAAGGTGATGAATCAAAATGCTCAACCATTGATTGAACAGTCTTTTTTATGATTTGTGTTGCCGTACCCCTCCATCCTGCATGCACAGCACCAATTACTGAGGTTTTTTTATCATATAAAAGGATAGGAACGCAGTCTGCAACCTGCACGCCGATTAATAAACCTTTTTTATTCGTAATAACGGCGTCTGCTATCTTTGGTTCAATATCTGACTTGAGCAATAAAACTGTATCTGTATGTTTCTGTATCGGGAGATAGATGTCCTTCTTTTTTATAGACATGATACTGCCGATATCCTCGATGTCCACGCATAGAGGTTTTTTAGTAAAAAATGCCTTTACATTACCATCAAATATATCGGGAAATGTTAATTTATCCATAAAGAGAATCAAATGCCGCAGGTATCTTATCTATAATATCTCCTGCAATTAAAGAATGTTCACCTTTTTCAGCAACTGCAATATCTCCGGCAAGACCATGCATATAAACACCTGTAATAGATGCATCGATAGGTTTCAAGCCCTGGCCTAAAAATCCGGAAATCATTCCGGTAAGCACATCTCCTGTGCCTCCAGTAGCCATGCCGGGATTCCCTGTCGAATTAATGAATGCCTTTCCATCTAACTCTGCAATAATGGTTGGCACACCCTTAAGCACAAGATAGGTACCTGTTTCTTTTGCAAATGATATTGCGGTATTAATCCTGTCCTTCTCTATATTAGCGATTAGCGAATAGCGGTTAGCGGTTAGTTTTTCACTAACTGTGTTCTTTGCCTTCTGAGTTTGGTGTTCGGAGAGCGGAGCTTTCACCCCCTCCCTTACCCTCCCCCCTCGAGGGGGAGGGCTGGGAGGGGGGGCTGCCTTCTGAATGAGTCTTGCCATCTCACCAGGATGTGGAGTAAGGATAATGGGTGATTTAGATATTCTCAAAATGTCCCTTGCCACATGACCCTTAACCCTTGACCCGCTTAGTGCGTTTATACCATCTGCATCAATAACCATCGGGTTTTTTGAATTCTTTATCAGGGTTTTTATCAATTTTTCAGTTTCTACACTTACTCCGATACCCGGGCCAATAGCAAGCACATCAGCCTTTGCATTGAGGAAATCGAGTATAATACCTGACGCCTTTTCAGACAGTGTGCCATCTCCCTTATCAGGCAAAGGCAGGGTCATCTCCTCTGTAACACGTGACTGGAATATATCTATCAAAGATTCTGGTATCCCTAATGTTACCAGTCCTGCACCAGTCCTTAGACAAGCCTTCGCTGCCATAAGCGCAGCTCCTGTCTTTCCTCTTGAGCCTGAAACAATCAAGACATGACCATAATCACCCTTATGTGAATATCTTTGTCTTTCAGGGATGAGAGATAAGATATTCTTTTTTTCGAGTAATTCAACGTTAAGTTTATCTGACAGGAGCAATTTTTGTGGAAATCCAATGTCTTCTATAAAAAGTCTTCCCGTATAATCAGCACCGGGATACAAGAGGTGCCCCCTCTTCGGAAGACCAAAGGTAACAGTATAATTTGCCTTTATAGCTGCTCCCATAATCTGCCCATTGTCTGATGAGATACCGGACGGGATATCTACTGAAACAACCGGTATGTTTAATCTATTGACAAGGCTGATAACCCCTGATAGCTTGCCAGCGACATTTTTGCTTAATCCTGTCCCTAAAAGTGCATCAACGATTATAGTGTGATGAGTAACGAGTGATGAATGATGAGTTAAAAATTCCTCAAAGGGATGTATTTCAACGCCAAATTTAATTGCTGTATTATACTGGAATAAAGCATCGCCTTTTAAATCTTCTGGTCTTGCTGTAAGAAAAACCTTCACATCACATCTTTCATTATGAAGAACTCTTGCAACAACCAGACCGTCCCCGCCATTGTTTCCACCACCTGATATGACAATAATCCTTTTACGGCCAAATAAATCCTTTATCTTCGTGGCAACTGCAAGTCCAGCCCTCTCCATAAGCACAATACCCGGGATGCCATATTCTTCAATGGTAACCCTGTCTATATTTCTCATCTCTTCAGCAGTAACGACTTTCATCTCTCTTCTCGCTCTAATATGACACAGGCAATACCATACTCATGCTCATGGCTCAGGCTAAGATGAGCCTTTTTTATAAATTTTTCTCTGAAAAAATCTTCAAGCCTTCCATGCATTTTTAAAACAGGCTTCCCGGAGGCTATATTTATCACTTCTATGTCAGTGAAAGACACGGGTACTGCAGAGCCTATTGCCTTTATTAAGGCTTCCTTAGCTGCAAAACGGACTGCAAGTGATAGATAGGGTTGTTTTTTTTCATAACAATAGGCAATCTCACCTTGCGTAAATACCCTCTTAAGAAATCTATCTTCCCATTTCTCGATGACCTTTTTTAGCCGCTCAATCTTTATAAGGTCTATGCCTACACCGTAAATCATAGAGCCTCAAAATATATTTTTATCTTTTCTCTGTGCACTCTGTATCCTCTGCGGTTACATTCATTTTTTATTGATTTTCTAAATCATAATCCTTATTTTTACACGAACGCAAGGTTTTTCTGTCAAAATTTTACGGGAAATCACCCTTTTTAAATATGGTATAATGTTCTTTACGGATAAAATATATGGAAAAAAGAATTAAAAAGGCTATATTTCCTGCTGCGGGGCTCGGGACAAGATTTCTGCCTGCTACAAAGGCTTCTCCAAAGGAGATGTTGCCAATAGTTGATAAGCCGATGATTCAGTATGCCATTGAAGAGGCATCAGGATGCGGAATAGAAGAATTTATCATTATTACAGGAAAATACAAACGTGCAATTGAAGATCACTTTGATTCTGCGTTTGAACTTGAAGAGAATCTGAAAAAGGCTGGTAAAAAGGGTCTTCTCGAAGAGATCAGCCGTCTGAATCACCTGCATTTTGCTTATATCAGGCAGAAATCAGCCCTTGGACTTGGCCACGCAATCTATTGCGCTAAGCCGTTCGTAAAAGATGAGCCTTTTGCAGTTCTCCTGAGTGATGATATTATTGACCCTGATGATAGCCTTCTTCAGGATATGATTAACCTGTATCAGAAATATAATGCTCCCATCCTTGCTCTTCAAAAGGTTCCTATGTCAGAAGTGCACAAATACGGTGTGATTGATGGGAGCAAAGTAGGAGATGGGGTGTATAAGATTGGTAGCCTTGTCGAAAAGCCCAGGATGGCAGATGCACCATCTGATCTTGCAATCATTGGGAGATATATCCTTACCCCTGGCATCTTCGAGATACTCGAAGGTATTGGCCCGGGCAAGGGAGGAGAGATACAGTTGACAGATGCGCTTTCTGGATTGTTGAAAAAGCGACCGATATACGGTTATCTATTTACAGGGACAAGATATGATGCCGGTGATAAGGTTGGCTACCTTAAGGCAACCGTGGATCTTGCATTGAAAAATCCTCAGGTTTCCGAGCCATTTAAGAAGTATCTTATTGCAGTTTCATCAAGATTGAAAAATTAAAAATATTGGAAAACTCTAAGGAGAAAACATGGCTGAGATAGAAAAAAAGACTGAGAAAGAGAAAGAGGTAGAGATACCAGATAATGCACCCGTATTGCCTGTGAGGGATATCGTCGTATTTCCTTACATGATACTCCCTCTCTTTGTCGGAAGGGAGATGTCTATTAAGGCAATAGAGCATTCTCTCAACACAAACAGGATGGTGCTTCTTCTGACACAAAAGGATATGAATATCGAAAATCCAAAGCCTGAAGACCTTTACTCTGTCGGCACGGTCGGAATTATTATGAGAATGCTTAAGCTTCCTGACGGAAGGGTAAAGATACTTGTTCAGGGTTTAAGCAAGGCACGAACAAAAAAGTACTCGCATACAGAGCCTTTCTTCCAGGCAGATATAGAAAAAATAATTGAAAAGAAACCTGATGTGCTTTCGATAGAGGATGAGGCACAGATGAGGACCGTCAAGGAACAACTGGACAAGACAGTCTCTCTTGGAAAGACGATACTTCCTGATATCATGGGTGTCATGGAAAACATTGAGGACCCTGGCAGGCTTGCTGATCTTGTTGCATCAAATCTTGGTTTAAAATCAGAAAATGCACAGGAAGTACTGGAGATTACAGACCCTCTGCAGAGGCTGAAACGGGTGAGCGATATCTTAAGCAGGGAAATAGAACTTCTCATAGTTCAGCAGAAGATCCAGTCAGAAGCAAGGGGTGAGATTGACAAGACACAGCGTGAATATTTCCTGAGGGAACAACTGAAGGCGATACAGAAAGAGCTCGGAGATATTGATGAGAGGGCAGAAGAGGTTAAGGAATTCCGGAAAAAGATTGAAGAAGCAAAGATGCCTGAAAAAGTTTTTAAAGAGGCTGAGAAGCAACTCAAGCGTCTTGAAAAGATGCACCCTGACAGTGCAGAGGCAGCAACGGTAAGAACCTACCTCGATTGGTTGGTTGAACTTCCATGGGCAAAGGCAACTACCGATAACCTTGATATCAAGGCTGCAGAAAAGGTACTGAATGAAGACCATTATGATCTCGAAAAGGTGAAAGAGAGAATTTTAGAATATCTGAGTGTCAGAAAGTTAAAGGAGAAGATGAAAGGACCTATCCTCTGTTTCATTGGTCCTCCGGGCGTTGGTAAGACCTCTCTTGGAAGGTCTATAGCACGTGCATTGGGAAGGGAATTTGGCCGTATGTCTCTTGGAGGAGTGCGGGATGAGGCAGAGATTAGAGGGCACAGAAGAACCTATGTTGGTGCACTTCCCGGGAGGATTATTCAGGGCATTAAAACAGCAGGGACAAATAACCCTGTGTTTATGCTTGATGAGATTGATAAAATAGGAATGGACTTCAGAGGTGACCCATCATCAGCTCTTCTCGAAGTTCTTGACCCTGAACAGAATAACTCATTTGTGGATCATTATCTTACCGTTCCCTTTGACCTGTCAAAGGTTATGTTTATTACAACAGGTAATCTTATAGATACCATACCAAACGCTCTCAGAGACAGGATGGAGATAATTTTTTTATCCGGCTATACAACGGAAGAAAAGCTTGGCATTGCCAAGAACTACCTGATACCGAAACAATTAGGAGAGCATGGTATAAGTAATAAAATATTAAGAATTACTGACCCGGGACTTCGTAATTTAATCTCGCAATATACAAGGGAGGCAGGTGTCAGGAATCTCGAGAGGGAGTTTGCAAACCTGTGCAGGAAAGTAGCGAGAAAGATTGCCGAGGGCGGGGAAAAGATGTTTGTAATCAATGTACAAAATATCCATAGATACCTTGGAGTGCCTAAATATCTGCCTGAAGAAGAGATGGAGAAAGACGAGGTTGGTGTTGCAACCGGACTTGCATGGACAGAAGCAGGCGGTGACATTATCTATGTTGAGGCAACTCCCATGAAGGGGAAAGGGCAACTTACACTCACTGGACAGCTTGGAGACGTTATGAAAGAGTCTGCACATGCTGCTTTAAGTTATATTCGTTCACGATCAAAGAATCTTGGCTTAAAAGACGATTTATTTTCTAAGACAGACATCCACATCCATGTCCCTGCAGGTGCAATCCCAAAAGATGGGCCTTCAGCAGGTATTACCATGGCAACGGCAATCGCTTCAGCACTTACAGGGAAGGCTGTGAGTAAAAATGTTGCAATGACAGGAGAAGTTACACTGCGAGGCAGGGTACTTCCTATCGGAGGGTTGAAGGAAAAAGCCCTTGCCGCGAAGAGGATGGGAATAAAAAAGGTAGTTATCCCGAAGAGAAACAGGAAAGACCTTGATGATATTCCGAAATATATCAAAAAGGATATGGAATTTGTATTTGCTGAGACAATGGACGATGTCCTGAAGGCTGCCCTGAAAAAAATTAATAATAAAAGAAGGCACAGGTAACAATTCTATAAATCTAAGTTTGTTCGCAGAAAGGAGGTGCTATGGCTTATTATATTATCTTGAGTAAACTAACAGATGAGGGAAGGAAGACGATCAAGGAGAATCCTCAAAGGATTCTCGAGGTGAATAAAGAG
>VGWY01000076.1 GCA_016873575.1 Nitrospira sp.
TTTCAGGATCTTCAAAGACCTCATAGTAGACAAGTTTTATAATGTTGTATTTATTTGTAAATCCATTAACTAATTTTTCTTTGTGTTCATAAACCCTCTTTTTCAGATCGTTGGTCATACCTGCATATAGAACGGTATTATGTTTGTTTGTCATTATATAAACATAGTATTGCCTCTTCATTTATACCCTTTTCAGATTGCTGAGCCATGATGAGATTGCCACGCCCTTCGGGCTCGCAATGACAATGTAAAAATATTTAAAGCAAAGATCAAATAATTTTACATTTTTTCAGGATCTAAAGGTAAATATACCATAAAATCCGTTCCCACGCCTTCCTTACTTTTAACCTTTATGTCCCCACCGTGGGCTTCAACCACAGTCTTACACTGGAAAAGTCCTATGCCGAGGCCCTTCTTTTTTGTTGAACGAAAAGGCTTAAACAGGTGCTTCTCAATGTATTCTTCTGACATCCCGCAGCCATTATCACTGACAGTTATACATGCCAGGCTGTCTTTCTTACCTACCTGAATATTCACCCTTCCGCCATTTGAAGCTTCAACCGCATTTAAGATGAGGTTTATTATTACCTTTCGAATCTCCTCTCTGTCAATACGAATGATAAGATGTTCAAGAGACCCTATCTCAACTTTTGTCTTCCCATTTGAATAAGGTTTCACTGACTCTTGAATTAGTTCTGCCAGGTCAACTGCCTCAATATGTAATTCCACCTTTTCAGGCATATCCGAGAGCTTTTTGATAAGTACCTTCATTTTATCAACAGTATTTGAAAGGGTTGTAATCATATCCTGTTGAAACTCTGGTTTCCCGATATTATCCAACGCATTCTCGGCAGTCATAGACAATGTATATACAAGGTTCTTCAGGTCATGAATGATGAATGATGAGATCCTTCCCATTGCCTCCATCTCACGGGCTTCTGCGAGTGCTTCTGATAGTTTTGCATTCAGTATGGCAGAACTCGCCTGCCTGGCAAGGGCTTTTAAGATATCGTAATCTTCATAATTATATGCATCGTTACTGAGGGATTCTCCGAGTACAATAAAACCTATTACATGCCCATTGTTCTTGAGGGGCACAACAAGTGATGCATGAGTTCTTTCAAAAAATTCCATGTTTTCCTCAAGGATTGTATCATTCTCTTTTTTATCTTTTGTATTCAATACCCAGCCTTTCTCCTTGAAATATGATATAAGGCTATTATTACCCTGTACGGTGATAGGAGGATGTGAAACATCATGAGGCTGTGCCTGATGAAATGCATCTGTTGCATTGTTATAAAGCCAAAGGGATTGTATCCTTGAGCCTATTGTAGAGGCAAATCCCTCAAGTATCGCAAAGAGAAGTCCATCAAAGGATTTTGTAGATGACATCCTTTGAGTAAACTGTAACCATTGAGCCCTATAATCATATTTATTGCGGTAAAAATTTTTATCTATAAAAACCTTAACCCTTCTTCTCAAGGTTTCTGAGAATAATACTGAAATAAGTCCTATGGCACTGGCAAAGATTATCCCTATTGATAAATATTTCCCGGTATTTTCTCCAAGATACCTCATACCCGTCCCAACTATTCCAAGTCCAAACAGATATATACCTACTACAACAAGAACCAGTGACCGATAGAATATTCCCCTCGATACCGTTATTTCCTCCCTCGGAAAAGTCTGCCTGAATATCGAAATCATGACAAGGAGAGAGGATAGAATGACTACCCCTGCCCTCACAGGATTGAGGTTCATATCTATGGAACGATAAAGAAGGGCATGGCTGTAGTAATAAATCAATAATGCCATAATACCACCCGTACCGATAAGGGTATGTTTTATCCGCCATCGTATGGTACCGGAAGATGCTCTTAATGTGCCTTCAAGATTAATCAGGGTTAAGACAGCATAAACGAGGATGAAGAGATAAAAATAATACCCGGCATTCCCCAGGAACAATATCTTTTCTGTTTCTATATCGGGCGCATAAAAAAAGAGGTTAAGCGGAAGAGAAAAAACAAATAAGAATGGAAGGATTGATAGAGCAAGTGCCGATTTCCAGAATATGCTAATCTCTTTAAAATCCTTCCTGCTATATGCAAGGCTAAACAATAACCATAAACCTGGCAGGAGTGATTCTCCGATGAGCGAAATTTTCTTATAAATCAATATATTATTCGGTTCCCGTAAGGTCATAAAATCTCCAAATTCTATTGCTCCAATTGAAAGCATACCGAATGCAAAGGCAATGTTTGAAATGCCCTTTCTGTCTTTAGCAAACATGAAGACTGAAACGATAATGGATGTTAGAATTGAAAGGATGGATATTATGTTTAAAAGGCTCATTTTCAAGTTAAAATTATCAATTATCAACTACCAGGTTAAATTTTAAATGATAATTTTGCATTGATAATTGGTAATTTTTAATTGGTTACTCTACCGTCACACTTTTAGCAAGGTTTCTTGGCTGGTCAACATCGCATCCTCTGAGTACAGCAATATGGTATGCAATGAGCTGAAGATATATGGCAAAAAGCAAAGGCGTAAGATACATGTTGGTTTCAGGAATATACAATGTGTAATTTGCAATAGATTTTATCATGGTGTCACTCTCTGTAGCTATTGCGACTACCCTTCCTCCACGGCTTTTCACTTCTTCAATATTTGATAATATCTTGTCATATGTCCTGTCTTTTGGTACAAAAAATACAGAAGGCATGTCTCTATCAATGAGTGCTATAGGGCCATGTTTCATTTCACCAGCCGGGTAACCTTCTGCATGTATGTAAGAAATCTCTTTTAATTTTAATGCACCTTCGAGTGCTATTGGATAATTTATCCCCCTGCCCAGGTACAGGAAATTATTCGCATGAAAGAGCTCTCGCGCTAAAGCTTCTATCTGACTATCCATTGAAAGTATATTCTCAACCTTTGAAGGTATTTCAATAAGGTCAGTCAGAAGGGTCTTTGTCGTTTCCTTATCAAGCATCTTATGTGTGCGGCCTAATGCGATGGCAAGAAGATACAGTGCAGTGAGCTGTGAGGTAAATGCCTTTGTTGAGGCAACTCCAATCTCAGGCCCTGAGTGTGTATAAAAAACACCTCCACCTGATACCTCAGCCTCCCTGGCGCTCGTGCTTCCAACAACATTGCATATATTCAATATTTTGGCACCAAGCTTTCTTGCCTCACGCTGAGCAGCAAGGGTATCAGCAGTCTCGCCTGATTGTGTTATCGAGACAAAAAGATCAGTATCATTTATTATTGGATCTCTGTACCTGAACTCCGATGCAATCTCTGCCTCTGCAGGGACCCTCGCCAGCATCTCTACCAGATATTTGCCTATAAGGCATGCATGCCATGACGTACCACAGGCAACAAAAAGCACCCTGTTAATCGTTCTGAGTGTATCTTTGTCCATTGAGAATTCATCAAGATTAATTTCTCCATTTTCAAGTGAAAATCTCCCTCGCATCGTGTCGGTGATAGCCCGTGGCTGTTCATATATCTCCTTGAGCATAAAATGCCTATATCCACCCTTCTCAGCCATTGCAGGGTTCCATGAAATCTTAACCACATTCTTTTCAACAGGCCCTCCCTCAAAGTCTGTTATGCGTAATCCATCCGTCGAAAGTATAGCCATCTCAAAATCATCGAGGAATATGACATCCCTGGTATGGCTCAGAAATGCCGGAATATCAGATGCCATAAAAAACTCATTATTACCAAGTCCAACAACAAGAGGGCTGTCCTTTCTAACTGCAATAATCTTATCAGGGTTTTTTTCATGTATAATGCCGATAGCAAAAGCGCCGTGCATTTCTTTTATCGCAGCCCTGACAGCTTTTTCTAAATCCATACCCTTTCTTATAAAGCTTTCTATCAGATGACATATCACCTCAGAATCAGTCTCTGATTTGAAGATATGTCCCTCAGCAGTTAATCTCTCCTTCAGTGACAGATAATTTTCGATAATCCCGTTATGGACAATAACGGTCTTTCCTGATCTGTGCGGATGTGCATTTTCCTCTGATGGTCTTCCATGCGTTGCCCATCTCGTATGCCCTATACCGACAGTACTTTTAATATTCGTCTTTTGAATGATCCTTTCCAGATCCTTTATCTTTCCGGCTGACCTTAGGATACCAATCCTGCCATTGGTAAAAAATGCGATACCAGCAGAATCATATCCCCTGTATTCGAGTCGCTTAAGTCCATCTACAATAAGAGGGACTGCATCACCTTTTCCGATATACCCAATAATTCCACACATTATATCCTCCCTAAAATCCTGGATTACATTCTTGAATTACATTCCTATTGAGGCAGGAATTCCTGAATAGCTGGATAAAAATCTCTTATGAATTGAATGCCAGATGAGAATGCCTTTTCTTCATCTGTCTCAAAAGGTACAGAAATCCTTATAAATGCTGAATCCCGGCGCCTATATAAAATCGAATTTACTATCTCCGACAACTTCAGGGAATACTCATCCGATAAAGACTTTCCCTTTACCTGATACCAGTAGAGAAAAAGCGTTCTCCCCTCACCCTTCTGGTAAATTGCCTTCATCATATCTATCTTTTTATTTCCAACATCGAGATTCATTTCCTTTTCTACAACCTTATACCATCCACTGCCTGGGAGGCAGTGCTTTGGTGAATGAATCCCACCAGTCCCCTTCCCTCCTCCATGATACCCTATGTAGAGAAGGACATGTCTGCCATCAGGACCAACATAATCTCTGAACATATAATCTGTCGGTTTCAATACATTCAACTCTCCCTCGGTAAAGGTAGATTGTGAAATCATTTTCCACCCATGATTCATCAGGGGAAACTCATGCAAAGGTTTATTTGTCGGAACTGATATATCGGCATGGAGGTTAATATACAATCCAACAATTATTATGAGTATATAGACAATAAAAAATCTTTTATTTTTGATCATTTTCCAATCCTTTTGACTATAGCGCCAGTCAGTATAAGCATGGCTACAGCAACACCAAATACTGCCAGTCCTGCAAACTCATGGAAAAATCCTTCAGCAGCCCGTGATCCCCAGTATTGGGCAAGGATGCCTGTCACGATAACCCTTAAACTATTGGCAAAAATAGCAATTGGAATTGCTGAGAAAATAACAATAACCCTTTTTAGGGTTGTGTTTTGTGAAAGGAATGCAAAGGCTACGCTCAATGCCAGGAGTGACATCAGTGACCGTATACCGCTACAGGCATCGGCAACCTCTAATATGGTATTAGAGAGCATGATGATATTGCCTTCTCTCCATACGGAAATACCAATACCCCTGAGGAATAAAACAGAATATTTTGCAACAAAGAGTTTAAGAGGGAACGCAATGGAATCATAGATTATATAAGGCAGAGGAACCATAAAAAAGAGATACCCGAGAGGAAGTGCTACAACTTTAAAGACCTCTTTCCCGGAGAAGTACAGTACCATTCCTGCAAGAAGGACAATAAGCGACGCCCTCATGGTGAAGTATTCTGTACCAACATATGCAATGGTTAATAACAACAGCCCGGCGACTATGATGAGTAGTCCCTTATTACTCGGTATAACAAGAGCCTTTTTCAAATCACTCATACGTTGATAGAGAAAATAGCCAGCTATAATTGGAACAATGAATCCGTGTGAATAGTTAGGGTCTTCATACCAATCCATGATCATAGAGGGGATGACAGGATAATAGAGTCCTGCCAACAAGAGAGCCGTGATAATGAGTTGGAATTTATAGGTTTTTACAGTATCTAAAAAATTAACCTTGTCGTATGCTTCCATGGTCTAATTTCCTCTCCCATTCCCATGCCGTCTTTATTATATATTCTAAATCGTCGTATTGAGGTTTCCAATTCAACTCATTCTTTAATCTTGAGCTATCAGCTATTAAGACAGGTGGGTCACCAGGTCTTCTTCCTGTATTTTCTGTAGTGAAGTTTATGCCTGTTACCTTCTTCGCTGTTTGAACAACCTCCTTTACAGAATAACCATGTCCATAGCCGCAATTAAATCTGCTGCTTTCGCTACCATGTAAAAGATAATCCATTGTTAAGATATGCGCTATGGCTAAATCATCCACATGAATATAATCCCTTATACATGTTCCATCAGGAGTAGAATAATCAGTTCCAAAGATTAATAGCTTACCAAACTCTCCCTTTGCAGTCTTTAATGCCCTCGTTATAAGATGAGTAGAATCTTCATATGCCTGCCCTATTCTCCCTTCAGGGTCAGCACCAGCAACATTAAAATATCTTAACGAGATATAGTTAAAATCTGCAGTTTGTGACAAATCCTGCAACATCCGCTCCACTGCTACCTTGGAAGAACCATAGGGATTGATGGGATTCAGTGGTGCATCCTCATCCACAGGTATTGTATCAGGTATCCCATACACAGCAGCAGTCGAAGAAAATATAAATTTATTCACTCCGTTTTCTATTAAAACTTCTACGAGATTCAGGGTATTTGCAGTATTGTTCCTGTAATATTTGAGAGGTTCTTTTACAGATTCTTCTACCTGAATACATGCTGCAAAGTGCATAACTGCATCAGGCTTAAACTCCTTTATAACTTTATCGAAAAAAACCTTATCCGAAAGATCACCTTTGACCAGTCTTCCATATAAGACTGCCCATTCATGACCTGTAGAAAGATTGTCATAGACAAGAATTTCATGGCCTTTTTCACCCAAGGCTTTGACTACATGGCTTCCGATATAGCCTGCTCCACCTGTAACAAGAACTTTCACCTGAAAATACCTCAAATCCCCCCTCGCCCCCTTTTCTAAAGGGGGGTATAGGGTATAAGGGGATTACTAATTTTCATTATCCTTTGTGCCTTTTTAAGACATGAACGTTTCATTGAATAACTCTCATTCAACTCATTCCAATGATAGAAAAAAAATTAAGTATAGCAAATCTTTGATGGGTAGATATATTCAATTCTTCTCATCATGTTTAACAAATCTTTTCAGTAAATATGCAATCGTAAGGAATGTCAGAGCCCCACATGTATCAATAATTACATCCCTGACTGATGGAGTTCTTCCAGGACTGAACGATTGATGATACTCATCAGTCATGGCATAGATACTCGTAAGAAATAAACTGAGGATAAAGAATTTTATCCCTGTATCCCGAAGGTGTTTATCCCACTTCAAACTGGAAAGATACAGAATGGACAATATCCCGAAAATAACAAAATGAAGCACTTTCGAGATAATTATAAATAAAAGGGTATCAGGACCGGTAGAAGTTGAAGGTAAGGATGACAAATAAAATATTATGGACATCCAGATGATAGACAATATGATAAAGTGGTAAGGTCTCAACTTCATTATCATCTCAAATGTTTTATGGATAATATTTTTTCATAGACGGGCAAATATTTTTTTACTGCTATGTCCCACTTGTGTTTCTCATGTACTGTTTCCATCGCAGCCTTTGAGATTCTTCCAGTATCATTCTGATTAAAAGCCAAATCATTCAGCAATCTTGAAAGATCATTAATATCTCCTGCTTTAAACAGAAAACCATCCTTGTTATGTGTTACCAATTCCTTAATACCTCCAACATCACTTCCCACAACCACCTTACCCATCGCCATAGCCTCAAGTGGTTTAAGCGGTGTAACAAGCTCAGTAAGCCTCATACTCTTTCTCGGGTAAACAAGGAAATCAATTACAGAATAATATCGCTTTATTTCTTGATGGGGGATTTTCCCTGTAAAAATGATATTCCTGAGTAATCCCATTTGTTTTGTTTTTTCATGAAGTGCAGATCTTGCAGGTCCATCACCTATCAGGAACAGCATTGTATTACTATTTTTCTTTATCACATTCTTATAACTATCTAATAATATGTCTAATCCCTCATAGTGATAAAATGAACCTATAAACCCATAGACAATCTTATCTTTCAAACCGTATCTGTCCGCTATTGCTAAGTCATACTCTAATGGAGCAAACACTTCTGTATCAACACAGTTTGGGATGACCGTGACCTTATCATCAGGGATTCCCCTTGATACCATTTCCTTTTTGAGCCCTTCGCATATAGTGAATAATGCGTCTACCTTCTTAAATAACCCGGTTTCCATAAACCTGCTTATCTTATATTTCAACGACCCCTCTGCAAAGGTGCCATGATCAACAGCAGCATCCTCCCAGAATGCCCTCACCTCATAAACGACTGGAATACCGTATTTCCTACCTGCCCTCAAGGCAGGATTTCCATTCAGACTTGGTGAATGGGCATGAATCACATCTGGATTTTCACATTCGATAACCTCTTCAATCCTCTTTTGAAGGGTCTTCATTAATCTCGTCTCTTTCACAAAAGGTGTTTTTCCGAAATCATTCGATACAGTCCTGTAAATCCTTATTTTGTCAATTTGTTCCACAGGTTTTTCTGCATGACCATGCTTGGGTGAAGTGACAATAACAGGCTCAAGACCGAATTCTTTTTGATATTTCAGGATATAACTTGTCCTGAAAACATACCCGCTAAAATGAGGTTTATAATGGTCAAGGATATGTAAGATTTTCATATCAGACTTGTGAGTTTTTCTTTTTCTTATAGTTTTTAAAAGGCTGGTACAACGGATCACCAATCAAAAGCATCTGCCATGACCAGAACGGATTCGATAGAGCATAACACTCCGCTAACGTCATTTGTCCTTCAACAAGACAGCCAAAGAAAACATCAGGGACCGGAAAGGATTGAATGTATGGCTCAGACACAGGGCCTAAAGTCGCAGCCACTCCCTTTTCAAGCATCGCCTTACACCAAACCTTGCTCCCTTTATTTTTTAATGTTGAACATTCTGAACTTGCAATATGAAATCCGACTGAACCCCTTACCCATGTAAAGGCATCAACATAATTGGCAAGGCTGTACCATCCGCAGTAAAGTGCCGCATCAGGAGCACTTTTAGGTTGAAAAAGTCTCTCCTGAGAATCAAGAATCGTTGGCATCAATAAGCGTTTTTCTACTAAATGAGCTGCATTATGAATTGCCCGGTCGTAAAAAGCATAATCGGTTACTTTTTTGTCTCCGGGATCTGGCCATCGAGCATCAAAATATGCATTACCATAAAGCCCCTTTTCTTCAGTTTGGAGACTGTCTTCAATAATTCTGCGGACAATATCTTCTGAGGGTCCATCCAGACGGCTTATCAACATAACCTTTTCCGGCATGTTTTTAACCTTTTCCCTACGGTATCCCACGAAATATTTATTAGGAAGCCAGCCTTTCAGAGGATAATTGTCTTCTCTGACTATTGCCAGTTCAGAATCTACCGATGCCCCTTCAAAGGCTTTACTTATATCATCAATCTGTTTCTTTATCCCCTCTTCCTCTTTTTTTAGTGTTTCAATTTTCATTTTATCTTGATTTTCTGATTTTTTTATCTTTTCATGGGTTATATCAAGTTGTTTGCGGAGTTCCTGTAATTGCTTTTGTTCGTGATTAGTTAGTTTGGGAGCTCCAACCTTCAAAGGCACTCCGTACATAATGAGCAAGCATTTGAATCTGTTTCCTCCAGGATCGTTCTTTTTTAAGAATTCTCTTATTGGTGATGCAATATATTTTTCATAATCCTCTCTATTACAATGTTCATCTGAAGGAGCTTTAAGTTTTATTAGATTGTGAGCAGGAACTCCTCTTTTTTTCATATAATATTCAGCCAGATCAACACTGTCCTCTGCCATCTTATTAGCTATTACCACAACCTCTTCAGGCGTCAATGCCAAGCAGGAAGAATACAAAATTAAAATGAATGCTGACCAAGTGATAAGAAATGTCATTGCGAGTGAAACGAAGCAATCTCTTCGTTGTGAATGAGATTGCTTCGCACCCTTTGGGTGCTCGCAATGACATTCACCATTACTGTTCATTATTGATGGATTTGCAGATAGCAATAGCATACCTTCACGGATGCCTAAAATCGGTAAGGGTATTCCTATTGAAATCCTTTTTCTGCAACCTTGGATACCACATAACGATATTTCCCAGATGCATCCCTTTCAATCTCGGGAACCTTTTCAACCTGTACATTCACAACCTTGCCCATTCTCTTTTTAATCCCTTCAATAATTCTTTTTGTGCCATTTTGGGGGAATAGATTTTCATGAACCCTGAGAATAACCCTGATACTATCAAGAGCTTCCTGAATTATCTTGAATTCTTCGACCCCGGGAATGTCACGCACAACATATATCAAAGAGAGGCCATGTTGCCATCTGCCGTCAGGAGTAACTATAAAATCGGTAGTCCTCCCCTTTATATTATTCATAATGCTAAGATGTCTTCCACATTTACATTTCCCGGTATTCAACTGGGCAATATCTCCGGTCCGGTATCGTATAAATGGCATTGCCCAATTATCAAGGTGTGTTATTACTATCTCACCATCTTCACCCGGTTTAACAGGCTTACCATCACGAAGGTATTCCACGATGATATTCTGGTCTATGACATGCAATGAACCTTCCGGACATTCATGAGAGATAAAACCGCCCTCACGGCTACCATAACTATTCACAACCGGTATTTTCCCGAATGCATCAGAAATCAATTCCTTCTGATAGTCATAGAGAACCTCAGCCGTTGAAAATACAACCTTAACATCCAATCCTTTCAGGTCATACCCCTGTTCAGTGGCTAACTGACAGAAGAGGGCAATTGTAGAGGGATAGCCGAAAACACAGTGAGGCTTAAATCGGCATATCTGCTTGACGAATTCAGGAATTTTATTCTTAGAAAGCTCA
>VGWY01000077.1 GCA_016873575.1 Nitrospira sp.
CTTTGCATCTGCAGGAGAGAGTCGGGCAAGCTCCATCTCAATTTTCCCGCATAAAGAAAGTAATGAGTGATGGGTTTTTAATCCCCCCATGCCCCCCTTTAGTAAAGGGGGGTTAAGGGGGATTTGCTTACTCTCAAAATAGTGTTTAATTTCTTTTTCGAGTTTTTTATTTTTATCTGTACTTAAATCCTTCTCTCCTATATTTAAGGCAACAATTTCTGGCTTTGTAGAGATGAATTGAAGGTGTCTCATTGCCTTCTGCTCTTCATCATTGAAATGTGCATCCCTGAGAGGGATTTCCTTTTCCAAGGATTCTTTGCATTTTAAGAGGAGTCTTTTTTCTGCATCATCAGGTTTCTTACCCCTTTTTATACCCTCTTCCATTTTTTTGAGTCGTTTCTCAATAAACTCAAGGTCTCCGAAAATGAGTTCAAGCTCAATGGTTTCAACATCCCTTGAAGGATCGATATTTCCCATCGGATGTATGACCGAATCATCCTGAAATGCCCTGACAACATGCACTATTGCATCCACATCCTTTATTAAATCAAAGACCTTCCTGTTCTGCTGAATATCACCTTTTGTTATGCCGATATAATCAATGTATTCAACAGTCGCATGGACAGTCTTTTTCGGTTTAAATATCTGTGAGAGTTTATCAACCCGCACATCAGGAACTTTCACAATGCCTATATGAGGTTCACCAATAGTTGTTGGATAGATGGTGGTCTCAATGTTTTGTCCGGTGAGAGCATTAAATATTGTGGTCTTCCCTGAATTCGATAATCCGATGATTGCTAATTTCAATGTGCCCTCCGTTTGTTATAATTTAACATGAATTATTCAAAAAGGTAGCCGCAACCTTTAGGTTGCGTGCATTGGAAACACTATTGATATGATTTAAACGCAGGCTAAAGCCTGCGGCTACAAGGGTTCTGTAATGATTATAATGATTACAGTGTATTTTCGGTTTAAAAAGACCCAAGAATAGAGATAGAAACTGTCATTGCGAGTGAAATTGCGAGGCTAAGCCGAAGCAAACCCGGAGCGAGATTCCTCACTTCGTTCGGAACAAGCTCCGCAATCTGGCTGCGAAGCAGTCATCCTGATGGCAAAGGCCCGAAGGATCTCGATGAGATTCTTCGCTACGCTCAGAATGACACTTCGTGTCAGATTGCCACGGTCGATGCGACCTCGCAATGACAAGCATATGAGGGTGTTAGATTGTCTATCTCTATTTTTCAGATGAAAAATTGCTCTTGCATTTATTCATGCAGATGTGCTATAAATTGCATCCATCAAAAGTGTGTATGCTTAAAAAATTTAGGGGGTTACATATGAATAAGAGAAAGAAGATATTAATACCTCTGATTCTTGTTTTCATGATTGTCCCTGTATATCTTTATGCTGCAAAGGGTGTTCTTTCAGATGATGCCCAGATGTGTCTTGGCTGTCACTCAAACAAGGATATGACCAAACAGTTGGAGAATAAGGAAATACTCTCTTTATTTATAAATGGTGATAGATTTGCAGATTCTATCCACAATGCTACTGGATGCGGAGGCTGTCATACAGATATTTCTATGGAAAACCATCCGCAGGTTCAAAAGGTCAAAAGTAAGAAAGAATATTCTGCGAATAACTCCAAGACATGCGCAATGTGCCACATGGAAGACCAACTGAAGCAAAAACCGATGCATGGTTATTTAGTGACAAAGGCGAAGTCAATCAGTTGTTCAGAATGTCATGGCGCACATTATATCAAAAGCATAAAAGAGTGGAAGGGGGGTCTCAATGAACCCCAGTACTGTCTCGCCTGCCATAAATATGACCTCAGTATGCCGTTAAGTAGTGGTGAATTATTACACCTTTCTGTAAATGAATCAGCAATGAAGGCTTCTGTACACGGTAAACTTTCATGTGGAGCCTGCCACATGGAATTCTCGAAGACAGATCACCCAATGAGGACATTTAAAAACAAAAAGGAATATACTGCAACTGCCATGAAGGCATGTACGATATGCCATACAGATGCCCAGCTCAGGAAAAACCCTGCACATAGTGCTTTGATGGCCAAGGCATCATGTGTGGAGTGCCATGGTTCACATGCTATCAAGGGTATATCAGCACAAAAAGCCACCGCTCCAGAAACGCAGTACTGTCTTTCATGCCATAAGAGTAAACTGAGCATGACCATGAAGAATGGTGAATCGCTTTCAATTTATGTGGATGAAGCAGGCCTGAAAAAATCTGCACACAGGAGTCTTCAATGTGCTAATTGCCATATAGGCTTTACGAAGAGCGCTCACCCGGTAAGAAGCTTCAAGAGCACACGCGATTATTCTCTCTTTTCCATATCAAATGTATGTAAAAAATGTCACGCGAATGCCTCTACACAATATGAAGGCAGTATTCATTATTCCTTGTTGAATAGTGGTAATCCAAAGGCACCTGCCTGTGCAGACTGTCATGGCGGGGCACATTCAGTTGCCAGTGTAAAAAACAATAAATCTATTGGTTTAACATCGTGTAATAAATGTCACGGGGATATGAACAGCTCCTATGAAGTGAGCATCCATGGCAAGGCATGGGGTAAAGGGAACCAAACAGCTCCTATCTGCTCATCGTGCCATAATGCCCACAATATTGAATCTACCAAGATGACCACGAAAATAAAAGATGGCTGTTTGAAATGTCACAAAGACACAGAAAAAGTCCATAACAAATGGCTCTCAAATCCTCCCATAACATTGCCATCCTTTGCAAGAACCCATTTTGATGTTGCATCCTGTGCTGCATGCCATTCTCCAATGGCAGGACGGGTAATTTATCTCAGCCTGTATGACCGGAAAACAGGGAAGCCCTTACCAGAAGAAGATCTCCTGAAGGCTTTAGAAACAGATTCTAACGGATTGATGACAAAGATAGATACGAATGCAGATGGCAGCATGGACGCAAAAGAGGTATGGGATTTATTTGCACAGTTATACAAAAAGGATGTTACAACAACCTTCATGGGAAAGATGGACGTTAGCAAGGCTACAGAGGCACATATGATCAGTGGGAAAGCTGAGGCCACAAAGGATTGCGAAAAGTGCCATCATCCACAGGCGGAGTTCTTTAAAGATGTATTTATCGTACTGAAAAAGGCTGATGGGAAACCCACAGTCCTGAATGCTAAGAAGGAAGTACTTAATTCTATTTACACCATATTACCTGCAAGAAAATTCTATGCCCTTGGCAGCACCAATATAAAACTTTTCGATATCCTCTTTATTGTTGCTCTGATTGGTGGCATCGCTGTACCAATAGGTCATATCACCTTAAGGATAATAACTTCGCCCCTCAGATCTATGAGAAAAATGGGGAAGGGAGGTAAGAAATAATGAAAAAGATATATCTTCATCCACTACCGATAAGAATCTGGCACTGGGTAAATGCATTAGGTTTTATTATCCTGATTCTCACAGGGGCTCAAATCAGATTTGGGAATGTTATACATCTGTTTTCTTTTGAGACAGCTGTTGACATCCATAGCTGGACAGGGTTTATTCTTATAGCAAATTATTGTATCTGGCTTTTCTATTACCTCGTTACCGGCAATATAAAAATATATATCCCTCCCCTTCACCATCCGATAGAGTTTGCGAAGAAGGCTGTAACCCAGGCAAAGTTTTATGGTCTTGGTATAATGGTCGGGGACCAGAACCCCCATCATTCAACATTCGACCATAAGTTCAACCCAATGCAACAGGTATCGTATCTCATGATCATGGCAGCCCTTATACCTGTGCAGATTATTACAGGCCTTTTCCTGTGGGACCCCAACCTCTTCGGCCCAATTGTTAATCTTATTGGAGGAATACAGATAGCAGATATGATCCATGTCCTCCTCTTCATATTCTTCAGTGCATTTATCATAGTCCATTTCTATCTTGCTACCCTCGGGCACACCCCTATGGCACATATTATTGCAATGTTTACAGGTTATGAAGAAGAACATGAAGAACATGGTCATGGACGTGAAGAGGAACACGGCCACAGCCAAGGTCACTAAACAGAATACAAAATGAGAGAATGAGAAGAATCGGGACAAAGTGTCCCGATTCTTCTTTTCGAAATAATTTAGTTACTCTGTTTTTGCAAAACCACTTGTATCCCAGTATTTCCATTTGAGATATTCATTGATCGCTTTTGCTGCCTTTCGTCCAGCACCCATTGCAAGGATTACGGTTGCAGAGCCTGTTACAATATCTCCACCGGCAAAAACACCTAATTTAGACGTCATGCCTGTTTCTTCCTCAGCCATAATATAACCCCTCTTGTTTAATTTTAGATCAGGAAGTGTGCTTACCAGGAGTGGATTTGACCGCGTTCCGAGAGCAGGGATTCCCACGTCTATCTCAATCTGAAATTCGCTGCCCTGAATGGGAATAGGTTTTTTCCTGCCTGATTGATCAGGTTCTCCCAATTCCATCTTTATACATTCAACCGCACATACATTCCCCTTTCCGTCATCAATAAATCGTGTCGGATTTGTTAGAAGCATGAATTCTATGCCCTCTTCATGTGCATGGTGGTTTTCTGCCTTTCGTGCAGGCATCTCATCTTCAGAACGTCTATAGATGAGATATACCTTTTCTGCCCCGAGTCTTAATGCTACCCTTGCTGCATCCATAGCTACATTACCACCACCGAACACAGCGACTTTTTTTCCCCTCTTTATTGGTGTGTCGTACTCAGGAAATAGATATGCCTTCATAAGGTTAGCTCTTGTCAGAAATTCATTGGCAGAATAAATGCCATTGAGATTTTCTCCTGATATTCCCAAAAACATTGGCAGCCCTGCACCCGTTGCAATAAAGCATGCGTCGGATCCATATTCATTGAACAGTTCATCAACACTATAGAGTTTTCCAATAACTGCATTCACAACAACCTCTACGCCCAGCTTTTTGATATAGTCAACCTCCTTTCCAACGATTGCCTTTGGGAGCCTGAATTCTGGTATACCGTACATCAATACCCCGCCTGGCTTATGCAGTGCCTCGAATAACGTGACCTGGTGTCCTGATTTTATCAGATCAGATGCACAGGTCAACCCACCAGGACCTGAACCAATGATTGCTATTTTTCTGCCAGTCGGTTTTGGTTTTTCCGGAAGCTGGATCTCGCCCTTCTCCGTCTCGTAATCAGCAGCGAAACGTTCGAGATTGCCTATTGCAACAGGCTCACCTTTTTTACCAAGAATGCATAAGGATTCACATTGTATCTCCTGGGGACATACCCTTCCACAGACAGCAGGCAATGCATTTTCTTCCTTTATCTTCCATGCTGCCTCAATGAATTTTCCCTCTTTAATGAGTTTGATGAATGATGGGATATCAACTGCTACAGGACAGCCTTTTGTACATGAAGGGTTTAAACAGGATAGACACCTTGATGCCTCTTCTATAGCCTCTTCAGGAGTATATCCATACGGAACTTCCATGAAATTCCTCGCCCTCACCAGAGGGTCCTGCTCTCTCATTTTTACCCTGTTCTTTGGTTTTTTGTCTTCTTTTCTCTCTTCCATGCTATTTAACCCCCGTATTTATCTTTATACCGTATACCGTTCCAGTGCTATTTTTTCCTCATCAATATACATCCTCTGTCTTGACATGAGCAAATCAAAATCAACCTTGTGGCCATCAAATTCCGGACCATCAACACATGCAAACTGTGTCTTCCCTCCTACTTCAATTCTGCAAGCGCCACACATCCCGGTTGCATCAACCATAATAGAATTCAGACTGACTATTGTTTTCACATTGTATTTTTCTGTTGTCTTACAGACAAATTTCATCATAATGGCTGGTCCGATGGCATAGATTAATTGAATGTCGTTATTCTCTCGTAAGAGTTCATCTAAAGGAACTGTTACAACTGCCTTTCTTCCATATGAGCCGTCATCTGTGGTAATAATTAATTCATCTGAAACCCTTCTCATCTTGTCTTCCCAGAAGATGAGATTCTTTGCCCTGGCGCCTATTATCGAGATGACAGTATTGCCAGCCTCTTTTAATGCTCTGGCTATAGGATAAATAGGTGCTATTCCAACACCTCCCCCTACACAAACAACCTTTCCAAATTTTTCTATATGTGAATGCCTGCCGAGTGGCCCGATAACATCAGATATATAATCGTCTTTATTGAATGTTCCGAGGTGATGTGTTGTCTTTCCTACTTTCTGAAAAACAGTCGTTATTGTTCCCCTCTCTGTATCAAAATCAGCAATCGTTAACGGTATTCTCTCTCCTTCTTCATGTATTTTGAGAACAAAAAAATTTCCTGCCTTTGCCTTTTTTGCAATATCTTTTGCTTCAATCTCAAATAATGTTACGAGATCTGATAATTCTTCCTTCTTTTCGATTTTAAACATTGAAATTTCCTCCTCAATGTAGCCGAGATGATATGAATTTACAATCTCATTTTTTTTGTTATTTTTTTACTTGACAAGATTTAGTGCTTTTAAGTATAACATAACCGCTTATGCCTGGAACTTATTTGCCATCAGAATATTTACCAGTTCTTATCTTCATTATGATCGCAACAGCGTTCGGTCTTGGCGCTCTTCTCATCGGTATGATCTTCAGACTGAAAAGGCCGTATTATGAAAAGCTCATGCCGTATGAATCAGGTATAACGCCGACAGGAGAAACCCGCACCAGATTTGCTATCAGGTTTTATATTATCGCCATGCTTTTCGTTGTATTCGATGTTGAAGCAATATTTATCTATCCATGGGCTGTAGTCTTCGATAAAATCGGCATCTATGCATTTATAGAGATGGTTATTTTCATCGTAATCCTTTTTATCGGTTATATTTATGCCTGGAAAAAAGAGGCATTTCAATGGGATTGAAATAAGCAACAGGGGGTAGGAGATGTTGATAGATACATCAACAGTTGGCCTTATTCAGGTAGAAGAAGATACAAAGATTTTGCCTCCGAATGTTATCATTACCACGTTCGATAAGATTATCAATTGGGGCAGATTATCTTCAATATGGCCAACGACATTCGGCCTCGCTTGATGTGCCATCGAGATGATGGCCGTTGGCGCATCACATTATGATTTCGACAGGTTTGGCATCATATTCAGAGGTTCTCCGAGACAGGCAGACTGCATAATTGTTGCAGGTACCGTCACAAAGAAGATGGCTCCTGTTGTAAGAAGGGTCTATGACCAGATTCCTGAGCCACGGTATATAGTTGCAATGGGAAGCTGTGCATGTACAGGTGGCATATTCAGGACATACAGTACTGTTCAGGGTTGTGATACCTTCCTGCCTGTTGATGTATACGTCCCCGGTTGTCCTCCAAGGCCTGAGACATTACTCGAAGGCATGATGCTGCTTCAGGAAAAGATTAGAAAAGAACAGGCGAGGTGGAGCCCATGGCGGTAACTGAAGTAAGAATTTCAATACACCCTGCAGGACTGAACCCGAAAGATATTGCAGAGAAGATTAAGGAAAAATTTCCTGATCAAGTCGTTGATGTAACTGAATTCAGAGACCAGGTCTCTGTTATTGTAAAGAAGGATCGGATAGTTACGATCTGTAAATATCTCCATGATGATCCACTCTTAAGTTTAGACCACCTGCAGGACCTTACTGCTGCTGATTATCTGAAAAAGAAGGAGGTAAGGTTCGAGGTTGTTTATAATCTTTATTCCATTAAATATCGTCATAAGATTCGTATCAGGGCACAGGTTCCTGAAAACGATACAAAGATCAGTTCTGTAGTCCCAATATGGGCTGGTGCAAACTGGCACGAGAGGGAATGTTTTGATATGTTTGGTATCATCTTCACCGGACATCCTGATCTCAGAAGGATTCTTATGCCGGAAGACTGGGAAGGATACCCTCTACGGAAAGATTATCCCTTAAAAGGTCCTGAACCTGAAAATGATTGGCCTGGTTTTACAGAAGTTCTCAAGAGGTCGAAAGAATTAAGAGAGTTTGAGTGGGAAGGATAAGATGATTCAGAAAGAGGCAGAGAAGATATTCGAGACAAGAGAGCTGAATGTAAATATGGGGCCCCAGCACCCTGCTACGCACGGTGTTCTGAGGCTTGTCCTTGATATAGACGGTGAAACAATCGTCAAGGTTACCCCGTATGTCGGATATCTCCACAGAGGTATTGAAAAACTCGGTGAAAGTCTAAGCTACTTTCAGGCACTCCCATTGACGGACAGGATGGATTATGTCTCAGCAATGTCAAATAATATCGGCTATTGTATTGCGGTAGAAAAACTGTTGGGGATAGAGGCACCTGAAAGGGCAAAGTTCATCAGAACGATTGTTGGTGAGATGTCGAGGATAGCGAACCATCTCCTCTGGCTTGCAACCCATGCCCTTGATATCGGTGCAATGACTGTATTCCTCTACTGCTTCCGTGAAAGGGAGTGGATTCTCGACCTATATGAGATGATATGCGGTGCAAGACTCACTGTGACCTATCCGAGGGTCGGTGGAGTAAGAAATGATGTCCCGCAGGAATTCCTCGAAAGCCTCTGGAAATTCACCGATGAATTCCCTTCAAGGATTCTTGAATATGAAACCCTGATTGACCAGAACAGGATATGGCTCCTTCGGACAAAAGGCATCGGCGTAATCTCAGCAGAAGAGGCAGTAAACTGGGGAATGACAGGCCCGACATTACGCGGCTCAGGGGTTCCGTATGATATAAGAAAGCATATGCCCTATGATGCATATGATAAGGTCGAATTTGAAGTCCCTATTGGGACAGAAGGCGATACGTACGACAGATACCGCTGCAGGATGCTGGAAATGAGGCAGTCAAATAAGATAATCAGACAGTGCATAGAAAAGCTGCCGCCAGGTCCTGTTATGGCTGATGCTCCCAAGTTTACCCTTCAACCTAAGGATAAAATGATGCCCATCACGCATCCCATAAAGGGGGTTGCATATTTTGTAGATGAGAAGGTATGTAAGGGTTGCGGAATGTGCATGAGGGCATGCCCTGCAAAGGCTATAACCGGTGAAAAGAAAAAACCTCACAAGATAGACCAGGCCCTCTGCTTGCAATGCGCTAACTGTTTCGTGACGTGCAAATTCAAGTCAATGAAAATAGTGCCCGGAGGCAAAGGACTGAGTGATGAAAAATTAGCGGAATTGGCTAAAGCTTCAATACCAGAGGACATTGTTAAGGCTGCAGAGCATCTTGTGGCGCAATTTGAATTTATTAAAAAGGGACCGAAAGCGCCCGAGGGAGAACTCTATGTCGCAACCGAAGTGCCGAAAGGAGAGCTCGGGTTTTATTTTGTGAGTGATGGCTCAGGGAAGCCTTACAGGATGAGGCTAAGGGCCCCATCGTTTATACATGCTGGCTGTTTACCGAGACTCTGCATTGGGCATCTGGTTGCTGACGTTATCGCAGCCATTGGTACGATTGACATTGTGTTAGGAGAGTGTGATAGGTAAATTATGACTCCAGAAATTGATGCTTTGATAAAATTCGGGATTAATGTATTAATCATTATTATAAAAATCGCAGTCGTTCTTGGTGTCGGATTGCTTCATGTTGCTTATGCAACCTATTTTGAACGTAAGGTTATCGGACATATGCAGGTAAGGCTTGGACCAATGAGAGTAGGACCACATGGACTTTTACAGCCATTTGCTGATGGTTTAAAACTTTTCTTCAAGGAAGATATCCTCCCTGATAAGGCAGACAAACCGGTATTTTATCTTGCTCCTGTCATCTTCATGGCAGCGGCGATGGTAAATCTCTCTGTAATACCTTTCGCATCAAATTTTGTCATTGCAAATCTCAATGTCGGGCTTTTATTCGTCCTTGCCATGGCAGGCATCGGTGTTTATGGGATATTCATATCAGGCTGGGCATCAAACTCCAAATATGCATTCATTGGCGGACTGAGGTCATCGGCGCAGGTTATCAGTTACGAGATTGCCATGGGCCTGAGCCTCGTCGGTGTAATGATCATGGCAGGTTCTCTGAACCTTACCGATATTGTAAGGGCACAGCAAGAGTCAATATATGGTATGTATGCAATACCTCAGATAGTTGCCTTCATCGTGTTTACCATTGCAGCAGTGGCCGAGACAAACAGGACTCCGTTTGACCTTCCTGAGGCTGAGAGCGAACTTGTTGCAGGATATTTTACAGAGTACAGCGGATTCAGGTTTGCACTCTTCTTCCTCGGTGAATATATCGCAATGTTCATAATGGCATCAATGGCAACAGTATGTTTCCTCGGTGGTTGGACACTGCCATGGTATATAACGGAAGTAATACCATTTATAAATTATGTTCCCGGTATCGTTTGGTTTCTCATGAAAGTCTACGCATTCATATTCTTCTATTACTGGATCAGGGCAACGGTACCGAGGTACAGGTATGACCAGCTTATGAAAATCGGCTGGAAGATACTTATACCGATAGCACTGGCAAATATATTGGTAACAGGTTTGGTGAAAATCTTAATATGATAACAAAGGAAGTATAAAGTGACTGTAAGGGACATAGTAAAAAGGTTTACCTTCATAGAGATACTCAAGGGAATGGCGCTGACCTTGAGGAGATTGTTCTCACGTGCAGTCACCATACAGTATCCCAGGGAGAGAAGGCATATAGCTCCGGGCTTCAGAGGACAGCATGCACTTGCAAAGAATCCGGAAGGGAAAGCGAA
>VGWY01000078.1 GCA_016873575.1 Nitrospira sp.
TTACTTATTGTCTTCTGCCTGTAAAACTGGTATCCCTTCAATTGTTCTCCTCTTATCTTCTCCCACAATAATCTCTCAGCTTCAGTCATGTTTACTCTGAGTGATCTGGAACACTTTTTAATCCCCCCTCACCCCCCTTTTCCAAAGGGGGGCTTTATCCACACAATTCCCTGAAGGACCAAAATACAACGCCCGAAAAGTCTTGTCTACCGTAGAATTTGGTTATATAATAAGGTTAAAAGGATTGGGAAAATGACTCCAGATACCACGATAGAAACTTCCTCAAAATATGAAATCTTAAGAGAAGTAGTAAAAGACTATCCAGGCATCCTGAGCGCCACTGAACCACTTTTACGTGAGTTACATAATGATCCTAAAAATTGGGGTTTTATTGTGAAGGATCTGCGTTCCTATGCCCTCAAACATTTCTATCTGCATCATCACCACGAAAAGGGATCAGAGGTAATTGCTGTTATTGTAAGTGTTTTTTTAGAAGCTCTCACCTCTCCTGATATCTCTGTCCAGCAGGCAGCTATCGACGGACTTATAGTCTACTTAGAGAAGATCCTGATGGATGGTGATCAGAATATTCAAAAATATGCATCTATTTTTCAGGAGTGTTTTGACAGGTTTTCTCATCTGGAGGAAAAACAATTTTTATTCCTTATAAGTAATCCCCATCAGTTAAAAAAGCTTGGCCAGATACTCTTTGAAAGAAGGCCAGCAGATTTTCGTATCGAATCCTTCAATATCCTGCTTTTTCGCTATCTTCAGACAACATATGAATACTGGTTACAGGAAGAAGATCCTGTAACATGGTTTCAACTCAGTGACGAGGAACTCAAAAAGCTTACAGAATTGTTCTATCCCGTATCACATGCAAATTTGAAGGGGTTTATTCAACACTTGCAGGGCATGGAAAAATCTCCTGATGAGTACCAGCAATTAGTAGAGCTCTTAAAGTTCCCCGGGTATATGCAAGTGGTGAAATTTTATGAAGATCTTGTTCGTACCTTCTCGCAGGATGATCATGTGCGTAAGAGCCTACATTTACTTATGGTATATCTTTTTAAGATTTTGGAAATCAAGGGACTTTCCAGCATCCATGAAAATACGCTCAGAGAGATTAACAGAACCCTATCTACTCTTATAAGGACAGAGCGGCATGAGCAAATCAAGGTAGTGCTCTCTGAAGCTTGCGAGGCAATGAAGAAAGGTCTCGGAGAGTATCCTGAAACTGTTCTCTCTTGTATCCAGAATATCGGGAATGAGATATTTAAACTCGGTGACAGCAAGCCTGTTGAATGGTTTATCCAGAAAATTATCTCACTTGGGTTCCAGTATCCCCAAATAGAAGGCGTTACCGTTGAATGGCAGATAAAATCGAATAAGGCACATTTAAAAAATATCCGTGTCTGGCTGGAACTGATTGAGAATGATCCCAAGTGGTCTAAATCCCTCATATCTGCCTTAATTATTCATTTGAGACTTGCCGGAGTTCACATAAATGACACAGATCTTTTTCAGAAGGACGTTACCAGGCTCTTAAACAGCGATATCAAGCCGGTTTATCATTTGGTGAAACAGCTATGCAAATTATTCCCTGTTTATTTCAGTGAGATTAATGCTGAAGGGAGATTGCGTGAGGTTTCAACTGAAATAGACGAGATGACAGGGAGGGACGATCCTCTGGTGCATTTTTTGCGAAAACAAAGCCATGTTGAAAGCAGCGCACGTGTGGTTGATTTCATCGAGCAGAGCATAAAATTCTGGGTAACAAAAGATAAGAAACCGTTAGAGAGATTTTTAGCAGAAGAAATTTACAATCGCATTTATACATCCGGTCCTTATGTTGACGACCTCAACACTATTTTTCGTTCTCTTTTTCAGGACAAAGGAATCAATGATGTAACGGATTTCCTATACCTATCTGAAGAGGAGATCGCTGTATTGACTGAGAATGTACCTGATGTCTCCGAGAAAGAGAAGAGACGGGCATTCATGGCTATCAGGTTTTATCAATTACTGAATAAGAAATATCGTCTGGATTACCATGATATTGTAGATCAATTAAAATATGCTCCAAGTTTAGGACTTCCCAATACGGATTCTCTCATCCGTATATTAGAAGAAGGGAATCTCTTCCAGCGGCTTGAAGGCATTCTCAATTATTTACAGCTCCTGAAAGATATTATCTTGTCACCTGAACGGTATGAACCCATTGAGAATGTATTTCGTAAAAGACATATTGCTGTTGGGATCCCTTCACTGTATGGGACATATCATGAGAGAAAATTTGATGCACTCTCTCTGTCATTCCGCCTCGAAAACCTGGCAAATGTTCTGTTTGAGGAGTTGATAGGCTCCTTTAATCTGAAATTCATTACAAGGGCTACCCTGTATCAAATTAAGAAATATATGAGTTTATTTTTTCAAGCCTTGCAAATAGACGGGGTATTTTCGAACAGGCTGGAGCATACGCTTGAACTCTTATCTGTGGCTTTAGAGGTAAGGAGATTTTCCTTCTCCCAGTACATAGACATATTCAGAGGATTCTCCGAGGCAGTACAGGACATTGTCAATACCTATTATAGTGGTATCCATAAGAATAACCTCAAAAATATTATTCTTCAACTTGGGATTGACAATATCCTTCCGAAGTATCTTGAATCCCATAAGAAGCAGAGCGAGTTTGAGTTCATCAACATGGTTTCAGAGCAATTTCTCAGGGAGGTTTTAGCTACATCCTTTGGACTCCAACAATTAGATACCTTTATCAGTAAGATATTAAAAAAATTATATGAACAGGCAGAGGGATTGGATGTGCAGAATCTGGATTTACTGATGAGCTACGATCCGAAAAAAGCAATATCCGCTATCTATACCCCGAATCAGCTTATTTATGACAGGATCCATCTGGGCACTAAAGGATATAACCTGGTAAAACTGGCAACATTAGGTATCCCTGTGCCACAAGGTTTTATTATTACAACAGAGGTATTCCGTTGCCTTCAGACGATCCGTAGATTTCGATATGCGCGGGAGCATCTCGAAGAAGAGATTAAACAACAAATGAATAACCTTGAAAAGATGACAGGGAAAAGGTTTGGAGATCCCGAGAATCCCTTACTCGTATCCGTGAGAAGTGGAGGGGCAATCTCTATGCCTGGTATGATGAATTCATTTTTAAATGTGGGAATTAATGAAGCAATTGTTGCTGGATTAATCAAACAGACAGCAAAAACCTGGTTTGCATGGGATTGTTATCGCCGTTTTTTACAGTGCTGGGGAATGTCATTTGGGATAGAAAGGGATAAATTTGATTTTATTATGAGATCCTATAAGGGAAGATACAAGGTTAAAAAAAAGATTCAATTCACACCTGATCAGATGAAAGAGGTAGCCCTGGCATACAAGGAGACTGTTAAGGAAAACGGAATTGTCATAACTGATGATCCCGGGAGCCAGCTCGAAATAACAATAGATGCGGTTTTCCAATCCTGGTTTTCGAAGAGGGCACAGACCTATCGTGAAATTTTAGGTTTATCTGAAAACTGGGGGACAGCGGTTATCATACAGGCAATGGTGTATGGTAATCTGGATACCCATTCAGGGACAGGGGTTCTTTTTACCCGTAACCCGCGGGAATCAGGAGATAGGGTTATGTTATGGGGTGATTTTGCTCTCAGTGCACAGGGGGAAGATGTTGTTTCAGGGCTGGTAAAGACCTTACCTGTATCCAATGAACAGAGTGCTATTGAGGAAAGGACATATGAATTCTCATTAGAAGATAAGTCTTCTGAAATATATGACTCCATGCTCAAAATAGCGAAGGACTTAATTTATAATGAGAAATGGGGTGCACAGGAGATTGAGTTTACGTTCGAGGGTAAGGATAAGAAGAATCTTTTTATCCTGCAGGCTCGTGATATGACTGTGACAAGAAAGGAGAGTTTTATCGCCTTTGTTCCTTCTCCTGATCTATCTTTTAGCTACCTTTCCAGAGGTATTGGAGTAGGAGGCGGTGCGCTGAGTGGCAGGGTTGTCTTTGATTTAGATGATATACAGGATTTCAGAAAGAAGGAGCCAGCAACACATCTTATTCTTATAAGAGCAGATACTGTCCCTGACGATATCAGACATATTTCAGCCGCTGACGGGATACTTACTGCTCTTGGGGGATCGACTTCTCATGCTGCTATTGTAGCCAATAGATTAGGGAAGACCTGCGTGGTAGGTTGTAATAAATTGTTTGTATGGGAATTTGAAAAGAAGTGCGTTCTCAACAAGCAGACGATAAAGGTTGGTGATTTTTTGAGTATTGATGGACGAAATGGGCAGGTTTACTCAGGTATGCATGATGTGCAAATCATTAGTCTCCTATCGTAAAAATAGTAAACAGTATATAGTAAACCGTAAACAGTGTTATATGAATGCTGACTGAAAGCTCTGACTTTAAGTCCGGAAGCTTCACTAATAAGAGGAGGAAAGACAATGGCAGGGACAGAAGGCGTAAAAATGATCTCTAAGAATAAGCCCATACTCGGGATAAACGGTTTGGGCAGAATAGGGAAACTGACGCTCTGGAATCACATCGGGAGAAAATATTTTTCTGAGATTGTGGTCAATATAGGACGAAAAGCAGGAACAAACATGGAGGATATCGCCCTTTATATTGAAAAGGATTCAACCTATGGGTCATTACATCAGTATTTACATGGTTATAGGGCAAAAAGGATCATTGAAAATCTTGATGAAGCAAAGGGCACTATGCTCATTGACGGTATCCCTGTAACCATATTGCGTGAAACTCGTAACCCAAGGAATATCCCCTGGAGAGAATATGGGGTAAGAGTAGTTGTTGAAGCAACAGGCACGTTCAAAGACCCTGCTGCCCTCCCTGATGCGAAAGGAGGCTCTTCGCGCGGCCATATTGAGGCAGGGGCAGAGAAGGTTGTTGTTTCTGCTCCTTTTAAGATTAAGGAAAAGGGTCTTGCCATGCCAGAGGATGCAGCAACGATTGTCATAGGGATAAATGATGATACATATGACCATACGAAACACCATATTATCTCTGCTGCTTCCTGTACCACTACATGCCTTGCTTACATGATTAAGCCACTTCTAAATTATTTTGGTCCCCAAAAGATACTCAATGCCTCTATGTCCACAGTTCATGCTGCCACAGGAACCCAGGAGGTACTGGACAGGCTGCCGTCTGCTGGTGCAACTGACTTAAGAAAAAACAGAAGCATCATGAATAATATCATTCTGACGACTACCGGCGCAGCTAAAACACTGGAACTCGTTATCCCGGAAATGAAGCAGATAGGGTTTAGTGCAGAATCTGTGCGTATTCCGATCTCTACCGGCTCTTTGATTATCCTGGTAGTCACCTTTTCCGATGAAATGGGAGGCCCAACAATTAACAGGACCCTTCTCAACAACATTTATCGTGATGCCGAGCAGAAAGGAAAAAGAGGTTATATCAAATATACTGACGAGCAGAATGTATCTTCAGATATCATCGGATACTTCGGTCCTGCTGCCATTATTGAAGGACATGAGACACATACAAGAACAGCCTTTATAACACTTGACATCTCCAAGTTTTCCACAATCCCAGCCGAGTCGCTGAAACATCTTCCATCAAACATTGAAATTCCCATTACCCAGGCTGTCATCTATGGATGGTATGACAATGAACTGGGAAGCTATACCAATATGCTGGGGGATCTGACTGCAAAGGTGGCTTCTATGGTTTATCAGTAACAAATATACAGATAAATATATGCCTTGACAATATATGGGCTTTAACCAATAATTAAGCCCACGTAAAACCCTTATCTAATTCATACCCCTACCTTGACGGTCTACGACTCGTTGAGGAGGGCTAAGGGGAGGGTGAAAATACTATGGGGTAATAACAGTCGGTAAGGATGTCTCGGGCAGGATAACAATTTCCTTCTCCTACGATCCCCAGCTTGTCGCAAAAGTCAAAACCATTGATGGCCGCAAATGGCATTCCCTTTCTGTCATTGCGAGGTCGTTTCGACCGAAGCAATCTAATCCCTTAGCAGAGTTCCACGGGTTTACCCGTGGGTGAATGCCAAAAAGGACAATCAGGCGAAGCCTGTAGCAGTAAGTGCCACGGGCTTGCCCGTGGGAATCTACAAAATCTATAAAAATAATCCCCCCTTTAGCAAAACAACCATTTATAATCCCCCCTTTAGAAAAGGGGGGCAAGGGGGGATTTGAATCAGGACTGTCTTTGCAGTATTAAGTGTAAGTGAGGTGATGAGTGACAAAAATTGTCAAAGGAAAGGGTGATTTCTGGCATCTCAGCCAGAATCGGGATAAACGAAATTAGTTCGTCTATACCACCCAAATCGTGGTAATAGACGAACCACGTGCATTAATAACGAAGATGAAATTGCGCTTTAGGTGAAAAAATATGAGTATAACGAAACTTTCGAATCTTCTGATAATAGACAACAGTGGCCCCAACAATCTGCATGATATCTTATCAGCTACCTTGAATAGGGCTCGTCAAGCCGATATCGCAGTTGCCTTCATAACAGATGCCGGACTTGCTAAGATTTTGCCTTCTTTAAGACAAGTTGCTTCGATTGGCAAAGTGCGCGTTATTACGGGTCTTTATCAAGGTGTTACAGAACCTAAAGCGCTCAGAACTTTATCGCGCGCACAAAAAGAAACGAGAGGAAATCTATCAGTAAAGCTTTCAAAAGAGTCTAAATTCCATCGTAAAATATACATAACAGAAAATAAATCAACTGTAACTGCTATTATTGGTTCCTCTAACCTAACAAAAGAAGGTCTGATTAGCGGGGGTGAGTTAAGTATTGCATTTACTTTCTCAAAAGATTCAAAGTCATATCTCAAACTAAATCAAGCGTTCGAAAAGGATTGGAAATATCACTCAGTTTCACTTTCTGATGCTCAAATTAGAAGGTACGAAAAATATCATAGAGAAAGCAAAGAAAAATCAAAATTAATTTCTATCCCCCTCCGAAAAATACTTGGGGAAAAGACGATACATCAGAAAGGGGAAGTTTTAATTAATAAATCCATAACTTTCTGGAGAGATTGTATTACAGGGTTTGTAAAGAAACAGACTGAGCAAATTATTAGTCAGCAGACCAGCTGGGATGAAAAGAACTATATCTGGTATAGTGCTGGGAAACATAAATATAAAATTAATGATGAATTACTTATGTTTGATTTCGCTGATAATTTTGCGAGTCTTGTGAAAATCACAGACACTACAGAAATTAACACCCCAGATGGACGATATTTTGTAGCTTTCAAACAACTTAAAAATACTCAAAGGAAACTACTCAAAAAACCTCTTTGGGACAGACTAAAATCACTATGCATTATTAGAAATAGAAACGACGCGAATAATTATCGTAAACTTTCGCAAAGCAAATGGGAAATGCTTAAGGATATTTTTTACAAAGGCATTAAGAGAGCAAGCGCAACTTCATCTAACAACAGGCCAAAAGATTAACATCCGAATGCTATCACACTTCTTTTGGCCTTGAACGATAAGGCGGTCATCGCTACGCTCGACCGCCTTATCGGGGCTGCGTCTGTCGGAATGCGCCGCCTATCAGGCGGCTAACGGCTTCGCAAGAAATGCCCTTCGAGCACTTCCGCCAGCCGCAGCCCCGTTAGGCGACATTGGCAAAGTTGAGGTGATATCTTTATGAGAATAAGCAAGGATGCATTAAAAGGCTACATATTAGAAGAAGTCCTGGCGTATCTTATTAGAACGACAGGATATAAGCTATTGGTAGATCCAAGCCAAGACCCCAGGGATTTAGAGACTCGTGGCAATGGACTCGTAGTTAAAGGGAGGGGTGGTGTCCACCAAGTAGATGTTCTGGGACAACTAGAATGGATACCTGCGTTCACATTTCCTCTTCGACTTTTTGTTGAAGCAAAATTCAGGAACACAAAAACCGGCATAGATGCCGTAAGGAATGCGGTTAGTGTTCTTTTGGATATAAATCAGAATAACTCTCCAACCCGTGAACAAAAAGTGTTTCCTCAAAAATACCAGTATGTTTATGCGTTATTTTCCACTTCTGGTTTCACTAAACCTGCAATGGATATGGCGTTGGCTCACCAGATATCATTAATCGATTTAAGTGGCGATGAGTATCGGGATCTGCGGAACATAATTAACCAATCCGCTGAGAATATCGTTGGACGAATAGGTGATATAGCCAATGAAGAGGGCTACGAGCCCGATGAAATAGGCATCTCAGAACGAGGGAGATTAGTTTCAGGAGTGCGATTCTTTATCAGAGAGAGACTTGAGACGTTGCCTACAGGAGTTCAACATGATCAATTTGACACTCACACACTTGAAGATGCATTAGGACCTGTTGTAAGGATGGCAAATCAATATAACGAGTTATTTGTTGCAATGGCGAATGGACCTTATATGTTGTTGATGAAGGCAGAAAATCCTCAAGCCTTTCTACATTATGCAACAAATCACCCACGACATAGGGTTCTTATTACATGGAGTAGACAAGATGATAACGGTCAAACTTGGGAAATAATGCCCTCAGAAAACGAGAATGCTTACAGGCTTTCGTTTAGACTTCCAGAGATCCTTGCCAGATGGATATTTAGCGTTCCCGATGGTACTCGTCAAAGAGCCATCCAAGCAAAGCAGCAGTACTTCTCCACGATTACTATTTATCGCTACGTTGAGGAAAAAGACCTCTTATTTAGGTTGGAGTTCGATCTTGAAAACACCCGAAGACATGCTCAGGAGGTGTTTGGACGGTGGGAATAATGCCAACGTCGACTAACAAGCTGGTATCTGGCTCGCTCACCTTCGGTTCGCTCGACCCCAAATTTGCTCCGCAAACTTCAGATATCCGCCAGGCGTTATCGGAAATCCGCCATGGGAAATAAAATAATGAAAAAAGAAAAACCTGGTGACTTTTTGGCTCAATTGGGTGACGAGTTAAAAAGTCGCGGTTTTCGTGTGGGAATCGGTGGTTATGATCAGATTTTTATTGATGAGGCAAAACGTTCTGTCACTCGATCAAGGCAAGCGTTCATAAGGAAGAATTTTCATTTAGAAGCTGGAGCTGCGCCTCTGCAATACTATGCTCAGCAGCATCGTGTGAGGCGAGGCTTTCTGAGTATTTGGCTCACTGGGAATTCGCCAGTGGTGAGTTACCAAAGGAGTTAGCAGAATTACGTAACATGTGGGACGCAAGAAAACAGTGGAATAAGCTTCTTCGATATCGTGCTCCCCAGTACGACCTTGGTTCAAGCAAAGAATTTCGTGCACTTGGCTGTTTGTTCTTGCTTCGCGACCACGTCGCACATCGACACGCCAGGCTCATGCATTTAGATACATGGCCTGCCAAATTACAAGATTGTGTTAGACAAGGTTCGATTCGCGTAAGAAGTGTGGAAGGCACAGATTGGACAGCAGTTGTTTTTGTTCATGAAGTTGCTGCTTGGGCTTTTGAGACAGCTAAGAGATGGCTTCTCATTGCTGACAGATTAGTGCCAATGGTTTGTTAAGAAATGGCGGACTTCCGCTAACACAGTGCAAACGGCTGACGTCCAAACCCCGCCGTCGGGGCTTGCCGACCCGCCCCGTTAACAGGAATTGTAGGCACTATGATGATGATTAAAATGTTCTATTCGTGATATTTTAGAAGATGAAAACAACGCGTTATTTTGAAGAGCAGGTTTTAAGAAAGCGTCCCTGGCAATGGTTCTGGATTCCTGCTTTCGCAGGAATGACTGTTTGAGTAAAGCCATTTATGACGCACTACATCAGTGAATCGAGTTCATTTAAGGATTTCGTGAGCTTGGTTGTATATTCTTTGTAATTTTTAATGATTCCTATCATTTCCGGCAGAAGGGCTGAAAGCTCACTAATAAATGTATTTGCATCTGTATTATCAAATTTTGGAGCAACGGGATTATAGTCGGCTATTTCTCTATTTTTATGAAGACGCTCAAAAAGCCTGCTATATCTTTTATCTAAAACACCTGATTTTACAAAGTGAAGGTTCAGGAGTGCATAAACCCCTTCATGGCTTGCCGGATCAAATCCCTTTTTATAAAGTATTGCCTTGATAATATGGAAATAGCTGTAATACAGAGAAGATATGACTTGTCCATAGTTACCTCTCTTATAGGCATCAAGAGCACTTTCTAATTTTTCCCTTGCGAGGTCAATAGCCCCTGTTATGTAACCTTTTCTTTCCTTTTGAATAATTTCCTTGACCATAAAAGAATCCCTTCTTCTCTAATTTTTTTTCCTATGCCAATATTTGCCTTTAAAGAAGATTCCTCTATCACTAAAGGACTTACTATGAGGTCACCGCTTACTTCTAATTCTTCCGCTACTTTTACGGATAAATCAATAAGATAACTTGTAATCCGCTTAACAGATTTCTCATTTTTGACAACAACGGCTATATCAACATCACTTTCTATATGGCCTTCAGCCCTTGCCCTCGATCCAAAGAGATATATATGTTTGATATCTTTAACTCCAGAAGCTGAAGAAATAAATTTTTCCACTATTCTCTGTTCTATCGGGGTGAGGGTTTCAATAATCATCCGGGAAACGCTCCTTTTCCAACAAGCTCTTTTCGGCTTTATTTTATGGTTTGCCTATCTTTTTGTCAAAAGCACAATTG
>VGWY01000079.1 GCA_016873575.1 Nitrospira sp.
AACAGAGATTCGGATATTTTTATAATCTCTGTTTACAAAGACTTTTACATTCCGTGCCTGTGCATGCTCAATAATATTCATCATCAACTCACGAACTGACTGATAAAGGAGTATTCGTGTTTCATCAAGCATTGGTTTTGGTTTTTGATCATCCTTAAAGTGGAATACTAAGCCATACTGTTTTTGAAATTGGTCCCCAAGCCACTTCAGCGCAGATTCTAATCCCTCTTCATAGAGAATGGGGGTGCTGAGTTTAAATCTTAATGATTGTGAATATTGAACAACTTGATCAATACAGGTATGGATTTCATCCAGAGACTCTTTGAGATCCCCCAAAGAAGGTGATCCTTGCAGTTTTTCTAATCTGAATTTACAAAAAGCTAATGTCTGACCAATGTGATCTTGCACTTCCGTTGCGATACGCCGCCGTTGTCGCTCCTCAACCAATGTCAATTCTAAAACGAGGGCATGCAGCCTCTCCTGATGGGAAAGAAGCTTTTCTTCTATTTGCTTGAGTTCGGTGATGTTCGTAAAGATTCCCAAGCTACCCCGGAACTTACCATGTTCATCAAAAAGCGGGCTCGGGGCAACCAATGTATAAATCTTTTTGTCATCCTTTCTGGTGAGAGTAATTTCATAAGGTGTGGCACTCCCTCTTTTTCTTACAGCCTCTTGTATCTTTAATCTCCTTTGATTGTCTTTATCTAATAATACTGTTTCGTGATAACCAAGGAGTTCGTCTTGATGGTATCCTGTCATTTCACAAAACTGATGGTTCACAAAGGTGGTGATGCCGTTCTGGTCCACCACTGACAACCCTTCATTCATTGTCTCTATCATTGTCCGATATTGTTCTTCGCTCTTCTGGAGCGCTTCCACTGCCTTATTACGTTCAAGCATTTGTTTCTCTAATTCTTCTGCTTGTTTTTGTATTCTTTGGTATAAAAGGGCGTTCTGGAGTGCAATGGAAATATGGCTGACTAAAATTTCGAGAAAGGCCCTCTCATTGCTGAAATCGCGCTTTTTGAATGAGGCCAGGGAAAGAACACCGAGAATTCCTTCACGCCTAAAGAGAGGTAATGCTGCAAAGGAACGAATACCTGCTTGTCTACATTCATTAAGGGTGCAGAGAGGATCGGTATGAATATCAACAGAATAAAATGGCTTTCCTTCGCGAGCAGCAAGACCACACAAGCATACACCCACCTCTTTCACTTCTGGAAGTATAGGACCGGGCTTTTTTGACTTATGACAGATATCTTTTAAAATCAATGAATTCCCCTCTCGTAAATAAAAAAACGATATATCAGGGGAAACAACTCTCACAATTTCTTGAATAGCTCTTGATATTACCTCGTCCACAGCAAGGCTGGCACTTACATGATGAGCAAGTCTGTGAAGGGCAAACAATTCCTTATGACTTTGATGGAGTGCATCCTTTGTTTTATTGGGCATATCCAATATTTTAACAAACCTCGTCTTTAAGATTTTAGTAATTGTGATATTTTGCAAGCCCTGTTTTTATTGCGACTTCGGCAACGGCATGAGTAACATTCGCAACAACCTTTTTATAAAAGATACTTGGTATGATGTAATCCTCATGCAGCTCTTCGTCTTTCACGGTATAGGCAATAGCCCTGGCAGCGGCAAACTTCACCTCTTCATTCATCCCCCTTGCCTTAACATCCAATAACCCCCTGAAAATGCCCGGGTAGCTGAGCATATTGTTTATCTGGTTGGGAAAATCAGACCTGCCTGTAGCAAGGACTCTCACCAAAGGGAAGGCATCCTCCGGTGCTATCTCAGGCTCCGGATTCGCAAGGGCAAAGACCACTGGCTCCTTTGACATCTTCTTTATGTCATCTGTTCTTAGAATGTTTGGAACCGAAAGACCAATAAATATATCCGCTCCTTCCAATGCATTTGATAGAGTACCCTTTACCCTTCTTGTGTTTGTTTTCTTGGCAAGTGCCCTTTTGTAAGGAGTCATATCCTGTCTTCTTCCCTCATAGATACAACCTGCCCTGTCACATACCACAATATCTTTTATACCGTAATATGAAAGCATAAAGGCTGTAGCTGTACCTGCCGCCCCTGCTCCAGCGATAACCAATCTGAATTTTTTCAAATCCTTTTTGAATAATCTTGAGATATTGATGAGAGCTGCAAACACCACCACAGCAGTCCCGTGCTGATCATCATGCATAACTGGAATATCAAGCGTCTTTCTTAATCTCTCTTCTATCTCAAAACATCTTGGAGCAGAGATATCTTCAAGGCTTATGCCTCCGAAGGATGGAGAGATGAATTGAACTGTACTGATGATCTCTTCTATATTCTTGGTTCCAAGGACAATGGGGAAGGCATCAATACCTGCAAATTCCTTAAAAATCATAACCTTGCCTTCCATAACAGGCATAGCTGCCTCTGCACCAATGTCACCAAGACCTAATACTGCAGTCCCATCTGTTATGACCGCCACAGAGTTTCCTTTTATTGTGTACCGGTATGCATGTTCTCGATTTTCCTGGATATCCTTACAAATCCTTGCCACACCAGGTGTATAAACCTTAGAAAGGTCATCGCTGTCTCTCAAGGGTATCTTGTTATGAATCTCTATCTTGCCTCCCCGATGGGCAAAAAAAGTACGGTCCATTACCCTGATAACCTTTACGCCATCGATGTTCCTGATAGATTTTACAATCTCCTTCTCATGTTCTTCGTTTCGTGCATTCACCGTAATATCTCTAATCAATTTCCCTTTTTCGACACGGACGATATCAAGAGCGCTGATATCACCACCAGCCTGCCCAATCGCTGTAGCTATTCGCGCAAACATACCAACCCGGCTCTCTATCTCTACCCTGATTGTTATGCTATAACTCGGACTGGGAATGTGTGTCATATTAAATCCAGTTCATTAGTAAACCACAGAGAGCACAGAGATAATTTTCAGAGTTAATAAAATAGCTCGATTATTTCTCTGTGTTCTCATGATTTAAAGTATTTTATATAATTATAGGTCTTGCAATAGAAAAGTGCACAGAGAAATCTGTGTTCTCTGTGATTAATTGCATTATTCGTGTTTATAATGCCGATTGTCAAGATTTTGAGGTTTGGGTATTATAATTGGAAGATGACAGACATCATTAAGATACTTCCCAACACCTTTATCCCTCTCTTTGTTGCAACCAATGTGTTCTTACTCATTCCCATTTTTATCTCAATGACTGAGGATATGTCAAAGTCAAAAAAGCGTATTGTAATCAGGCAGTCAATCATTACAGCCATCATCGTAAGTTTTTTATTTATCGCATTGGGGGAAGTAATTTTTAAGATATTGGGAATCACAACAGATGATTTCAAGATTGGGGGTGGACTTGTACTCCTTGTTTTTGCGATCTTAGACCTCATCAAGCGCGGTGAAGACAGGAGGAAACCTGTTGGTCAGTTGGGGGTAGTACCAATTGGCGTGCCTCTGATTGTAGGGCCAGCAGTGCTTACGACTATTCTGGTACTTGTAGATCATTATGGTATTATTCCGACAATCATCTCTCTCATACTTAATTTGATTATAGTCTGGACTTCACTCATGAATGCCGAGCGGCTTATACATTTCTTTGGGAAAGGTGGCATTGTTGGGATATCAAAGGTTATGGCACTTCTTCTTGCATCCATTGCAATCATGATGATACGTATCGGTATTGAAAACATCATCAAACATAACATAAAAGGCTAAAAGGAGAATGCAGGTATGCTTATAGGAATAATGTCAGATACCCATGACAATCTCATTTTTACAAAAAAGGCGATTGAGCTTTTCAACAACAAAAAGGTTGAATATATGATCCATGCTGGTGATTACACATCACCCTTTACCCTGAAGCTTTTTAAAGAACTCAATTGTAAGTATGTCGGCATATTCGGTAACAATGATGGAGATAAGCCCCTTCTCTTACAGAGGTCAGAAGGCAATATTCATAACCAGCCATATATATTCACACTGAATGATAAAATAATCATTGTTATGCATGAACATCATGTTGTTGATGCACTTGCTGACAGCGGCCATTATGACCTTGTGATTTACGGGCATACACACACACCTGATATACGAAAAGTGAAAAATACGCTGATTGTCAATCCTGGAGAGGCTGGCTCCTGGCTTTACGGAAAATCAACAGTGGCAGTCGCAGATTTAGAGAAAATGGAAGCAGAGATTATAGAACTTTAGTCATACGGTTACCCCGTCTATCCTCGTAAGTCCTGCATCTACCGCCATTTTTAAAGCCTCCATATATTCGCTCTTTGTAATCCTCCTGTCAAGGGGCGGATGGTCAAATGCCTTAAAACAGGGGCGGTATTGATCCATAATATTAATATAGGTATCTTTTGAAATCTCTTCAGCAATAAATGCAACCACACCCCCTGTTCCTGCAATCCCATCAGGGAGTACCAGATGCCTCACGAGTAGCCCTCTCAGGGCAATCCCCTTATCTATGATGAGGTCTCCGACCTGTCTGTGCATCTCTTTGAGTGCACTTTTTGCTACCTCTGGATAATCTTTTGCATATGAATATCGTTCAGCCTTTTCAGGGTCTATATATTTGAAGTCAGGCATATATATATCAATGACTCCTTCAAGGATTTTTAATGAATGGAGGGATTCATATCCGCCACAGTTATAAACGATAGGGATTTGCAATCCCCTCTCAGAGGCGATTTGAATAGCCCTGAGAATCATTGGCATCTGATGTGTTGGCGTGACGAGATTTATGTTATGACATCCTTCACGCTGTAATGAAAGCATGATATCTGCAAGTCTTTCAAACGATATTTCTTCGCCTTCACCAAGATGGCTTATCGAATAGTTCTGACAGAAGAGGCAACCAAGATTGCAATTACCAAAGAAGATAGTGCCAGAGCCAAACCTTCCCACGAGTGGCCTCTCTTCACCAAAATGAGGTCCCCAGCTCGAAACAAATGGCTTATTCCCTGTTCTACAAAATCCCTTCAGTCCGGATGTCCTGTCAACCTTGCAGGTCCTTGGACATAAGGCACATTCTTTCAAAATCTCCTCTGCTTTTAAAACCTTATCAGACATTTGATCAGGACGGAGCATAAGATAAGAGGGTGATTCCATTTGAAAATCTCCTCAATTAATTGACTTAACTCAGAATGAATCATTATAGTATAAATTAAAATTTTCACGGGTAATAATGAAAGAAATCAGAGATATCAATGAACTTATAGAGCAGAGAATCAGGAAGCTCGACGAATTAAAACAATCAGGGATCGAACCGTTCGGTGGTCCTTTTTATGCAGAAGACCATGCAATTGATCTCCTGAATAAATTTCATTCAGTAACAAAAGAAACTCTGGAAGCCGATAATGTCTCATGTTCTCTTGCAGGCAGAATTGTTGCCATACGAGACTTCGGCAAGGCTGCCTTTGCTCATATCCAGGATTCAACAGGTAAAATACAGCTCTATTTCAAAAAAGATGTCCTTGGTGAAAAACAGTATCTTGTAAAAAAACTCGATATCGGCGATATAGTCGGATTAAAAGGACGTCTATTCAGAACAAAGACAAATGAACTGACCGTTGAGGTTGAGGATTTCACCTTGCTCACAAAATCCCTCAGGCCTCTTCCTGAAAAATGGCATGGATTGAAAGATATTGAAACGAGGTACAGACAGAGATATGTTGATTTGATTGTGAACCCAGAGGTGCAGCAGACATTTGTTAAGAGAAGCATTATTATCAAGGCCATCAGAGATTTTCTCGAGGCAGAAGGTTTTATAGAGGTCGAAACACCCATGATGCAGCAAATACCAGGAGGAGCAACCGCAAAGCCCTTCCTGACACATCATATGGCCCTTGGGATTGACTTATACCTCAGGATTGCTCCTGAACTTTATCTCAAAAGGCTTATCGTTGGCGGTTATGAACGTGTCTATGAACTGAACAAAAATTTCAGGAATGAAGGCATTTCAACAAAACACAACCCCGAGTTCACCATGCTCGAATTTTATATCGCCTACCGGGACTATAATTTCCTCATGTCCTTTACCGAGGAGTTAATTACCCATGTTGCAAAAAAAACCACCGGAACTCTGAAAATACCATATGGAGATACCATGATTGATCTGACCCCTCCCTGGCCAAGGATTCCTTTCCACGATGCACTTCTTCAGAAAGGGGTCCCTTCAGAGATATTGTATGATAGAGAAAAAGCCATGGCATGGGCGAAGGAACATACAATAGAAATACGGGAAACCGCGAATCTCGGGAAAGTCCTGGACGATATCTTTAAAGAAATTGTAGAGCCTGAGCTCGTTCAACCAACCTTTATCATAGATTATCCCCTTGAACTCTCTCCGCTTGCGAAGAGAAAAAGAGACAATCCAGAACTTGTTGAAAGGTTCGAACTCTTTATTGCATCACGAGAGATTGCAAATGCATTTTCAGAGTTGAATGACCCGATAGATCAGCATGAACGTTTCATGAAGCAGGTTGAAGCAAAAGGAAAAGGAGATGAAGAGGCACACTGGATGGACGAGGATTTCGTCAGGGCTCTCGAATACGGAATGCCTCCAGCCGCAGGTGAAGGTATCGGAATTGACAGGCTTACCATGATATTGACCAACTCTCAGTCAATAAGGGACGTTATCCTGTTCCCTCAACTGAAGCCAGAATAGTAAAAGTGAGCTGTGAATAGTGAATAGTGAACAGAAAAGTGAAAAAAAGTCGCCACTCGTCACTCGTCACTCGTCACTTTTTTTGCCCTACCAGTTCTTCATAGCCCTCCGCTATCTCAAAGCAAAAAAACGACATAGGGGCATTTCGATCAATACTGCTATTTCTATTGGTGGTGTTGCTGTTGGAGTGATGGCACTCCTTGTCGTTCTTTCTGTGATGAGTGGTTTCCATGAAGACCTCCAGAGGAAGATCCTCGGCGTCAATGCCCATATTATCGTTCTCGATTATAGAGGATCAATGCACGGATATAAAGATGTAATCAAAAAGCTTGAGGGTGAAGAAGATATTCTATCATCTGCACCATTTGTACTTGGACAGGTGATGGTATCCTTTGAGAAGAAGGCACATGGTGTTTTTATGAAGGGGATTGTGCCTGAAAAGGAAGCAAAGACAACTGAAATAATGAAATACATAAAGGATGGCAATCCACAAGACCTCTATTCTAAGGATGGAATGCCTGGTATTATTCTCGGCAGAGAGCTTGCAAGCACTCTTGGTGTGTTTGTCGGTGATACAATCAACATTGTTTCGCCTTTTGGAGAGATCGGCCCACTCGGAATGCTTCCAAAGGTCAAACCGTTCAAGGTCAAGGCAATATTTGAGGTTGGAATGTTCGAATACGACTCAAATCTTGTGATTACAGATATCAGACCTGCGCAGGAGTTCTTTGGAATTGGAGAAGATGTAAACGGCATAGAGCTCAGGCTGAAAGACATCTATAAGGCACCTTCTGTCAGAGAGGGATTGCAGAAAAAATTAGAATTTCCCTTCTATGTACGGGACTGGATGCAGATGAATAGAAACCTCTTTTCAGCATTGAAATTAGAGAAGTTCGCCATGTTTATCATCTTAATCCTCATCATACTTGTCGCATCATTTAATATTGTCAGTACACTCATTATGAATGTGATAGAAAAGAGCAGAGAGATAGCCATCCTAAAGGCAATAGGTGCAACGAACAGGGGGATTATGACCATCTTCGTGCTCCAGGGCCTATTCATAGGGATTTTCGGCACCTGCATTGGTGTGGCTGGTGGTTATCTCCTGAATCATTTTCTTGGTACCTATCAGATTATAAAACTCCCTGCTGATGTTTATTATCTCAGCCATTTGCCAGTCAAGATGAAATTTATTGACTTTATAGCTGTTTCTTTTTCTGCAATCATCATCAGTTTCCTCGCAACCCTTTATCCTGCACGTCAGGCAGCAAAGTTAAATCCGGTTGAACCACTGCGATATGAATAGAACAATAAATTTATTGAGTAAATATGTCATCCCGCACTTGATGCGGAATCCAGTCTCTTTGGCTTCTCTGGATTCCTGCGTTCGCAGGAATCGACATGAGCCTTTGGCTCACAAAGAAACATGAAAATACCATTCTCTCCCCCTTTGGAAAAGGGGGATGAAGGGGGATTTTAAGAAAAAATGTTTTCATGTATTACTCATAAAATCTCCCCTAACCCCTCTTTTCCAAAGAGGGGTATTTTCGGGTCAATGACAACAAGTAGTAGTAATTATGGTTAGAAAAAAGCATCAAAATCATAGTCAAAAATGCAAAATTTAATTGAGACAGTCCAATTAAAAAAATCATTCACTACAGAAGCAGGTGAACTCCATGTGCTGAAAGGCATTGACCTCTCAATCAGCGAGGGAAAAATGGTCGGGATAGTCGGCGTATCAGGAGTGGGGAAAAGTACACTTTTACATATCTTAGGTGCATTAGATAGGCCGACTTCTGGTAAGGTCTTTTACAATGGAACGGATATCTTTTCACTCAATGAAGATTCCCTTGCAGTCTTCAGAAACAGAACAGTGGGGTTTGTATTTCAGTTTCATCATCTGCTTCCTGAATTTACTGCTCTTGAGAACATCATGATGCCGGGACTCATAAACAGAAGTCAGTATAAAAACATACACGAAAAAGCAGAAAGGCTCCTCAATGAAATGGGGCTTTCTGAAAGGCAAGGGCATAGACCAGGAGAGCTCTCAGGTGGGGAACAGCAACGGGTGGCAGTTGCAAGGGCTCTTATCCTTGAGCCCAAGGTAGTCCTTGCAGATGAGCCCACAGGAAATCTTGATACAGCAACAGGGGATGATCTCTTCAAACTCTTACTGAATCTGAATAAAGAAAAGGGAATTACATTTGTTATTGTCACTCATAATGAATCCCTCTCCATACAATGCCACAGGATTTTAAGGATGGTGGATGGGAAAATAATACCATTCGCCACGGAGAACACAGGGGGCACAGAGAAAAAATGAAACAGAGATAGCAATGAGAACGAAATCATTATATTTTAAAACTCTGTGTCCTCTGTGGCTAAATTAAGTTTGTCCATAATTGTCTCATAGACCTTTTCAACAGAAACAGCTCGCATACACTTTATATCACTACACGTCCTCTTGAAACATGGCGCACATGAAATTTTTTCTTTGATTATTGTATGCCCTTCTCCGTAAGGGCCGGTTCTCAACGGGTCAGTAGGACCAAAAATGGCAAAAACAGGAATATGTAAGGCTGCAGCTATATGCATCGGGCCTGAGTCATTGCTCACAACAAACCTTGCATCTCTTATGACCTCTATCAAATCCTTCAGGTCTGTCTTCCCTGCAAGGGATATGGCCTTCCCCTTTGAAAAAGTAACAATTTTGTCTGCAATATCCTTATCTCCCTTACTTCCAACAATCACTGTATCGAGAGGTAACATTGACAAAAGTTCCCCAAAATGTTCATAAGGCCATATCTTTGTCTTCCATCTCGCACCTGGGATAATGACAGCATAGTCCTTGCTGAGTGAAAAATGAAAGGATGAAGGATGAAAGATGAAGGATGAAGTTGGTTTATAAAGTGGAAATGGGAAACAGACATCTGAAATATCACATCCTAAAAAACGGGCAATCTTTAAATATCTGTCAACAGCATGAATGTCCCTTTCGCCTTCGACCTTATAGGTATAGAAAAACCTGCTTCCTTCCCGTGCCTCTTTAAAACCAACCTTTACTGGAGCGCCTGTAGCTGCTGTGAGAATGCCGCTCCTCAAAAGTCCCTGCAAATCAACGACAAGATCAAACTTTTCTTTTTTAAGTGCCTTAAATAACATCCTGATCTCATTGATCGTGATATTTACATGTTTCATCTTTTTCCATGTGTCTTTATTGATAATCCAAAGTTTGTTGATCATGGGATGCCCTTCAAGGAGACCTTCAAGCCCTTTCGCAATAACCCAGTGTATCTCAGCTTTCGGGAAACAGGTCCTGATTGCGTTCAGAAATGGCAGGCTGTGTACCACATCCCCAAGAGAGCTCGGTTTGATTATGAGGATTTTTTTAGGAAGTGTGATTAATTTAATAGTTCTCATGTCTTAATAATCATATTTTATTATAACTTTAATTATATTCATAAATGAAAAAACACATAAATGAAAAAATACTGACTTTTATTTTCCTACGTGCTATCAATTTATCCAGGGGGAAAGATTAATGAGTAGAATTCTTTTGGCCTTCCTTTTATTCGCATTATTATTCACAAGCTTAGTCTATGCAGATTGTCCTGAAGGAACGAACTGGACAGTCGCATGGACAGATAACTTTGGGAATACCACTTATACATTAACAGCTCCCTGTAAAGTATATATTGGTATACCATTTACAATTACAGCAACCGTAACAGACGACTTCTGTTTAAATAGCTGGGTAGCTTCTTTCTGGTCTATTTTAGATAACGGTGAACTTATCGCAGGTTCGAATCGTCAAAATTCAATATGGACTGATGCAAATGGACAATGGCAGAGAGTAATTGAACGAACCTATTTTGGTGTGCCGGAAGATCATACGATT
>VGWY01000080.1 GCA_016873575.1 Nitrospira sp.
CAAATGCAGCATCATCATCAATTTCTGTCTTGAGTATCCGTGATGAACGAAGAACGATCTGTTTCAGTTCGTCAGGACAGTAAAACTCGAGCCTGGTTATTACGCCGAACCTTTCTCTTAAGGGAGAAGTAAGCAGTCCTGTTCTCGTTGTAGCTCCTATCAGCGTAAATTTCGGGAGATTTAATTTCAATGTCCGTGCACTTGGCCCCTGTCCTATGATAATGTCGAGCTGATAGTCTTCCATTGCAGGATAGAGTATTTCCTCGACTATTCTTGGCAGTCTGTGTATCTCATCGATAAAGAGCATATCAAATTCTGAGAGATTGGTAAGTATGGCAGCAAGGTCACCGGGTCTTTCAAGCACAGGACCTGATGTTGTCTTCATATTTACATTTAATTCTCCTGCGATTATATGGGAAAGCGTTGTCTTTCCAAGACCAGGGGGGCCATAGAAAAGAACATGATCGAGAGGCTCGTTCCTCTTCCCTGCTGCCTTTATGAATATCTTGAGGTTATCTTTAATCTTCTCCTGACCGACAAATTCATCAAAAGATCTCGGCCTTAATGTCAGTTCATATCCAGCATCATCTTCTCCGCCTAAGACGGCTAAGGTAGATGAGAGTGCAGGAATTTCTGTCTGCTTATCTGGTTTTTTCACTAACATTTCCTGTCAGATATTTTAACGCCTCTTTCAGGAGCCCTTCAATATCATTGTAGCCTTTCCCGTATGCCTTTTCCAGACATTCCTGTGCAATCGATTTTTTATATCCAAAGTTTATGAGCGCAGAAAGGGTATCTTCAAAGATCCTGTCCTTTGGTTCTTTTGGTGACGGGAGTTTTTCCCTGAGCTCGAGGATGAGTCTGTGAGCAGTCTTTTTCCCAAGCCCTGGAATTCTGCAGAGCATTGCAACATCTTCGGTCTCTATTGCATGGAGGAGGTCGTTATAAGAAGTTCCTGAAAGGATATTGAGAGCCATCTTGGGCCCTATGCCTGTAATGCCAAGGAGTGTCATAAATATCTTTTTCTCTTCCTCTGATGAGAAACCATACAGTTGAAGTGTATCCTCGCGTACATGGGTATAAATGTAAAAAAATACATCCTTGCCCTCTTCTGGAAGAAGAGACAGGATGTTTAAGGGTACATTAAGTTGGTATCCTACACCACATACCTCTACAATCACATGGTCAGGCTTCTTATAAATAAGCTTTCCCCTTAAAGAGCCTATCATGATTTGTTGATTATCTCCTTAAACTTTATAGTATTCAGATGGCATATGGCGAGGGCAAGGGCATCTGCACTGTCCACGCTCAGATTTGAGATTTGAGATTTGAGATTTAAGATTCTCATCACCATCTCCTGAACCTGCCTCTTTTCAGCCCTTCCATAACCAGTCACAGCCTTTTTTACCTCAAGTGCACTATATTCATGAATATCCAAACCTTCTGATGCAGCAGCGAGAAGGATGATTCCCCGTGCCTGTCCGAGGTTTAATGCAGCCTTTGCACTCTTTGCGAAAAAAATTTTCTCCACAACCATTTCATGTGGTTTATATTCCTTTATGATATCTATAAGTTCATTATAGAGGTTTTTGAATCGTATAGGAAGTGGACGGTTCGGTGATAAAACTATTTTCCCTGATGCAATATAGCGTATAGCGTTTAGCGAATAGCTTTTAGATTTTAATTCATCTTTACTAACCGCTAATCGCTGACTGCTAACCGCTACTTCTATAACTCCATACCCGCATGATATACTTCCTGGATCTATACCTATAATCCTTACCCCTCCGTTTAAAACAGATACCCTTGACAGGTTATTTTTTCCTTGGGGCTTCAAAGAGTATCTCTTCCACCATCCGGCAGAGGACGTGTCCGAGTGTTATGTGGGTTTCCTGTATCCGCGGGGTATTATCTGATGGGACGATAAATGCATGGGTTGCCTTTGATGCAAACTTCTCTCCCTTTAAGCCAGTGAATGCAACTGTTGTTAATCTCTTCTTTTTAGCAATATCCATCGCCTTCAGGACGTTTGCTGAGCTGCCGCTTGTACTGATCGCGATGACGATATCTCCTTCATTAGAAAGTGACTTAAGCTGTTTTGCAAAGACCTCGGAAAAGTCATAATCGTTTGCAATTGATGTGATTACAGCCATGTCAGTATTGAGTGCTATTGCTGGAAGACTGGGGCGTTCTTTTTTGAATCGATTGACGAATTCTGCTGCAATGTGAGAGGCGTCGGTTGCGCTCCCACCGTTGCCAAAAAGGATTAGTTTTTTGCCATCATTAAAGGCATTTGCAATAGCTTTTGCAACTTCAATAATGGTGTCAACATTTTCATTAACAAATTTTTTCTTAACCTGGATACTTTCTTCAAAGGTCTGTAATATCTTGTCCTTCATGGCAGTATATCTTAGGTTTAGAGTAACTTAAGAAGATTTTTATGTCAATCTGGTTACCTATAGGGAATAAAAACAACGTCTCGTATCTCTGTTGCAGGGCCTTCTTTTACAGGACCAAGGGCAGTTACCCTGTAGGTTCTCTTTTTAAGGGGTTTTTCTCTATCGAGAAATGCAGGTGTCTGAGTTTCTCCGATCAAGACAACTCCCCCATTCGTATCTACCTCCCTATACACCCTGTACCCAATAACCCATGTCTCTGGTGCTTCCTTCCAGCTAAGATTTACCTTTTCCTCTGTAACTATTGCCTGAAGTCCTGTGGGTGAAGAGGGTACAAATTTTGATGGATTTATTTCGATCTCATCTGATGCAGGACCTTCATCTTTTAAATCCCTACCTTTGATACTTCTTATGGTGTAGTAAACTGTCCTTTTCACATCAAACGGATCTATGAAAGAGGTTCCCTGAACAGGTTCTTTATTCACAGGTATAAAGGAATACACGTTTTGTTTATCACTTTTATAGATGTTATACAGGATTCCGTTGCCTGCGTTTTCCCAGTTTAACAATAATGAATTATGCTCTACTTTCCATTGAACTTTTCGAGGAGGGGAGGGCGGAGGATTTGGAGTGATGGTAATGATATTTAAGTCACTGCTCATGACCCCTTTCAGACTCTGGGAAATAATTTTATATTTGTATTCAGATCCTGTTTTAAAGTCTTTATCCACATGAGAGCGTTTATTATTTTCGAGAAATGCAATCCTTTCAAAATCACCGGTGCCGCCCTTTAAAATCCCCCTCAGCCCCCCTTTTTCAAAGGGGGGTAGGGGGGGATTTGGCGAAACCAATCTCAAAAGATAGAATCCTTTTATTGTTGGCTCTTTATCCCTTGGGAACTCCCAGAAAAGAATGATTTCTGATTCTCTATGGATTGCCCTGAGATGTGCAGGGGAATCTGGTTTCTCGTATGATTTTAATGTAGGGTCGCCTTTTTTACCACAAGCAATAAGCAAGCAGAAAGCACTAAGCAGTATGCAGTAAACAAGAGTCAGTGAACGGTGAACAGTTATTAATTCCCCTATAGAGCCTGTTGTACAAATACGTTTTTTGTCACCCTGAACTCGTTTCAGGGTCTCATAAAATGTTGATTTTATTAGATGCTGAAATAAATTCAGCATGACAGAATGCCTGATCTTGCCATTTGTGCAATAGGCTCTATACCCCCCTTTACTAAAGGGGGTAAGGGGGGATTTGCCTTCTGCCTTCTGCTTTCTATCATCTAAAAATGCTTTATTATTTGTTTGATTGTCATTCTGGCTTGTCCAGAATCCTTCTTTCTCCTGTCATGCCGGCTTGTCCGGCATCTTTCTTCTCCTGTCATTCCGACCTGTTCGGAATCCTTCTTTTCAGAGAGATTCCAGACAAGCTGGAATGACAAACAAGGTAACAATTCCCGACCGACCGATCCTCGACAAAGCGAGGACAAGCGGGAATGACATCAATATTATGTTGAATGAATGGTTCATTTGATCAGTTTTTTGAATCTTTTTATCTGTCTTTTTATCTCATCAGGAGATGTACTGCCACGTGATTTTTTGTGTCGTACAGATTCTTCTGCCTTCAGACAAGAATATATATCATCTGTAATTAAATCAGAAAAAATATAGAATTCCTTGAGTGTAAGTTCTTCGAGTTTCTTTTTCTTCTCAATGCAATAGAGAACAATCTTGCCTGTAATTTCATGCGCCTTTCTGAAAGGCACCCCTTTTGTTACGAGATATTCAGCAATATCAGTTGCAGTTGAGAATCCTTCCCCTGCGGTTTCATGCATTCGTTTTAAGTTGAATTTTATACGAGGCAACATTTCAATCAGAACAGTAAGGCAAGCTTTAACAGTATCAACCGTATCAAAGAGAGGCAGTTTATCCTCCTGTAAATCTCTGTTGTATGAGAGTGGCAGACCCTTCATTGTTGTTAAAAGAGAAATCAGGTTTCCATAAACCCTTCCTGTTTTTCCCCTGATAAGTTCTACAACATCAGGATTCCTTTTCTGTGGCATAATGCTTGAACCAGTAGTAAATGCATCAGGAAGTTCAATAAATCTGAATTCTTCTGTTGACCATAATATAAGCTCTTCAGCAAGCCTCGATAGATGCATGATAAGTATTGCTGCGCCCGACAAAAACTCAATTATGAAATCCCTGTCAGATACCGCATCAATGCTGTTTTCCGAGATGCCTTTAAACCCAAGAAGTTTTGCAACATATGCCCTGTCAATGGGAAGGGTTGAACCTGCCAGAGCACAGGAGCCTAAAGGAAGGATGTTTATCCTTTTTAATATATCTGTGAGTCTTTCTTTATCCCTCTGAAGCATCTCAACATAGGCGAGTAGGTGATGGGGAAGCAATACCGGTTGTGCCCTTTGCAGATGGGTATAGCCAGGCATTAACGAGTCGAGATGTTTTGTCGCTATATGAATAAATGTCTTATGTAATTTTTTTATGAGTGAGATTATTTCTTTGACCTCTGCCCTGAGATATAATCTGAGGTCAAGCGCTACCTGATCATTCCGTGACCGGGCTGTATGAAGTTTTCCACCAACCTCTCCAATCTTTTTTATCAGGGCAGACTCGATATTCATATGGATATCTTCAAGATCTTCCCTGAATCTGAATCTTCCTGTTTCTATCTCTTTCGCAATTTCCTCAAGTCCTTTAATGATTTTTTGGGCATCTCCCTCTGGAATAATGCCCTGTTTACCGAGCATCTTTGCATGTGCAATACTCCCTTTAATATCGTATCTCCAGAGGCGATTGTCAAAGGATATGGATTCTGTGAAGTGCTCAACGATCTTTGAAGTCTGTTCTTTAAATCTTCCAGCCCAGGGTTTTTTCATATGTGTACCTTATGATAAAGGTCAAGGATAAGCCTGTCAAGGTCATTGCCTTTCTTGTATATTTGAGGTATGCTTATAAAGAAAAATGGGTGAGGTTGTTCTTCAGAACAGGATCAAGTCCTTAGAGCAAAGACTCCATCAGCGGGCACGAGAGATTTCCCTCCTGAAGGAGATGAGTCTCTTCCTTACGATTAGTGTCGAAAAGACCCTTGAACTGTTTGCTTACCGGATGGGCATTTTAACCAGTGCAAAATTTGTACGCGTTTACCTTGTTGATAAGACTGGAACAAAACTCAGGCTTGTTTCAGGATACAACCTCTCCGAAAAATACCTTGAGATGGTGAGGAATAAATTTGAGGTATCCATTGAGTCAGCCCCATGCGGAAAAGCAATTAAGGAAAAAGGTCCTTATATAGTAAATGATGTGAGCAAAGATGAGGTTTTCTCCATGTGGCGAGATGTGACAGTGATGCTTGGTTACGCATCCTATGTAGGAATGCCTCTTTTTGTCGCTGACAGAATCATCGGTGCCGTGGATATCTTTTTTGCAGACACCAAATATTTCAGTGATGACGAGTTAAACCTTATGATTGTCCTCTGCAATGCCGGAGCACTTGCCATAGAAAATGCCGTGCTCATAGATAAAATATCAAATATCTCTGTATCTGTAATAGATGAGGACACAGGTGCTTTTAATTACAGACATTTCAATGAGACCCTGAAAAGAGAGGTGGAGAGGGCAAAACGATACAAGCAGCAGCTTACACTTATCATGATGAATATCATGGGCGAAGTGCCTGTCCATGATGATGATTTACGGTTGTTTGTCGCAACGGTTAAGGGCAGGACGAGAGGCACTGATATGCTTTTTCGATACAGTGGCAATACGTTCTGTTTAATATTGACCCATACCGCTCAGAATTCTCCAGTTGTATCAAGACTGTATGAGGCATTCCATGGGATTTTTGGTGAAGGCTTGAAACTTGGTCTTGGTGTTTCATGCATGCCTGAAGACGGTGATAATGCAGAAATACTTATCACAAAAGCATCTGAGTATCTTGATTAAAGACATCATTCCTTCCATCCATACTCTCCTATAAGCGGCACAAAAACACATAGGGTATGGTATTCCTCGAAAAGCCTTCCCCCAGATTTTTTAATCCTTAAAAGTTGTTGCGAGAAGCGATCTCCAACTGGCGCAATGATGAAACCTTCTTCAGATATCTGTTCTATTAAGGGGTCTGGAATTTTTGGGGTCCCGGCAGTAATGATAATCCTGTCAAAGGGAGATTCATCTGGCCATCCTAAGGTACCGTTACTGACCCTGACATGAATATTGGCATAACCGAGTGATTGGAATCGTTCTTCAGCCTGCTGAGCAAGTGACGCAATCCGCTCTACTGTATAGACCTCACGGGAAAGCTCAGCAAGGATTACTGCCTGATAACCTGAACCTGTACCAATTTCAAGAACCCTTTCATTACCATTTAGTTCAAGAAGTTCTGTCATGATTGCAACCATATAAGGCTGTGAAAGGGTCTGTCCTTCACCAATCGGCAGTGCCATATCTTCATAGGCTTTATACTGTGAGGATTCATCAACAAAAAGGTGTCTGGGAACCCTTTTCATGACATTCAGGACACGCTTGTCTTTAATCCCCCTCGGGATGAGCTGTGTATTGACCATGAACTCCCGTAATTCTTTAAACCCCATCAACATAGCCTCTTTGTTATCTCTCTTGCAGCCATCACCCCTGAGGCAGATGCCTGGATAAGCCCCCTGCTTAGTCCTGCTCCATCACCAACAGCAAAGAGGTTACCTATCTCGGTCTCAAGTGATTCTGTTAGTTTGGGATGCATTGAATAAAACTTCACTTCGGCCCCGTATAACAAGGTATGTTCTGAAGTCACCCCGGGAGTTATCTTGTCAAGTGCATCGAGCATCTCAAGGATGTCACAGATATAACGATAAGGTATGACAAAACTTAAATCGCCCGGCGTAGCATCTTTAAGTGTTGGCTTTACATCCCCTTTTGATATCCTCTCATGTGTTGATCGCCTTCCTTGTTGCAAATCTCCAAGCCTCTGGACAATAACACCCTTGCCGAGGAGGTTTGCAAGCCCTGCAATATATCTCCCATACGATATAGGGTCGTCAAATGGCTCTGTGAAGGATGTGTTTACCAAAAGTGCAAAGTTTGTATTGTTTGTTTTTCTTTTTGCATAGCTGTGGCCGTTAACTGTCCATATACCCTTAAGGTATTCCTTGACAACCTCGCCATATGGATTTACACAGAATGTCCTTATCCTGTCATTGAATTTTCTTGAATGGAATATGAGTTTTGGTTCATAGGTTATTTCTGTGAGTGGTTCAAATACAGGAGCAGGTATCTCGACCCTTACACCTATATCAACAGGGTTTTTGAGCAGCGTTAGGTGTAGTCTTTTTGCCTCTCTTTCGAGCCATCTGGAACCCTCCCTTCCAGGGGCAAGGATTACAAATTCAGAATAAAAACTTGTGCCATCCTTAAGCATGATGCCAACAACCTTTCTTTTTTTTGTGATGACCCTTTCTGCCTCTGAACTGAATATGCTCTCTACCTTTTTATTAAGGGTATCCTTAATCTTTTTTAGTACCGCCTTGCACCTATCAGTACCTATATGTCTTATCGTTGTAGGTATAAACAGAAGGTTATTTTCTGATGCAAGTCTTTCTATTTTATGTATTTCTTCTTCATTGCCACCATATGTTTGTTCTGGAGCTCCGTACTTTACGTAGATTTCATCAACGTAATTTATTAATGATATCAGCCTATCCCTGTCAATATATCTCGAAAGAAAACCGCCAATATCAGGAGAAAGGTTTAATTTTCCATCACTGAATGCCCCTGCGCCACCCCATCCACTGAGAAGCGCGCATTCAGGACAGGTTGTGCATGAAATTTCCCGTACCTTCATCGGGCATATCCTTTTATCAAGGTCTCTGCCTTTCTCAACGATAAGGATTTTTGCATCTTTTTTCTGCTTGATAATTTCGAGGGCAGAGAATATGCCAGCAGGACCGGCTCCAACTATTATAACATCATATATAACATCATATTTTTTCACCTTAAATATCTTTTCACTTTTTTGCTGTCATTGCGAGCCAAAGGCGTGGCAATCTTGTTTTGGGTATTATGGAACATGTACAAAGTCAATGAGATTGCTTCGGGACTTCGTCCCTCGCAATGACACTTACGAAGAAGACCATAAGTAAGGCTACATTGTGTGTCATTCCCGCTTGTCGGGAATCTTTCTGAACGATTCTGGACAAGCCAGAAGGATTGCGGACAAGTCCCGTTAGAAGTAACTCTTCTAACGGGACAAGCCGCAATGACAGAAAGCGTTAAGAATGTCGTCTTACTAATTACCTCCTCACTAAGTTGCATTTGCAATAGTTTTTCAAAAGTCTCCTATAAATGACAAATCGTTTTTGAGAAATCTCAACGCCTCATAGTCGGTAAAATCGCGGTGGATAGGAGTGATTGATATATAGTTATCCTCTATAGCCTGAATATCTGTATCTTCACCATACTCCACATTCATTTGACCTCCACCAATCCAGTAATGCCTCTTCCCGATCGGATCAGATATTTCCTTAATCGAATTGTTGTAAACCAGTTTGCCCTGGCGTGTAAACTTCACCCCGGGGATTTTATCTTCTTCTCTATCAGGCACATTGATATTCAACAACGTATCAGGTGGAAGTGATTTCTTAAGCATATATTTGCCAATCTTGATTGCAAAGGCTGATGCTGTTTCAAAATGAAAAGGTACATGGTGCTCTCTATCTACTACAAGTGAAATGGCAAATGATGGTATCCCAATTATTGTGCCCTCAATAGCGGCTGAAACAGTGCCTGAGTAGGTGATATTATCGCCAAGGTTAGCCCCTTTGTTGATGCCGGAGGCAATAAGTGCAGGCCTTGCAGGTAATATTTTATTGACACCTAATATGACACAATCTGTGGGAGTACCATTAATGCTGTAAAAACGTTCTTTAATCTTTTCTATCAGGAGTGGTCTATGTAATGTTAAGGAATGACTGGTTGCACTTCTTTCTCGATCGGGGGCAACAATATATACATCCCCAAGCTCCTGCATTGCCCTGAAAAGGGCAATGAGACCTGGAGAATGAATACCATCATCATTTGTTACGAGAATAACTGACATATCTTTCCAGGTTAAATCAATTCGAAAGGTCTAATGAATATTGTGTCTTCGATTCCTGACCTACCCGATAGAAGACATCTCTTTAATCAAAACCTGTCTCACTGGTTCCATTATCTCAATAAATCTCTCTGCCTGCTTAAGTGCGTTTTCAGCATCATTTTTATCTATTGTTTCAAAATCACTATAATCCACATCCGTTCTAAGAGTCATAAGATTTCTAAAAATTCTTATGGCTTCCTGTGTGAGAATAGCTGCTTTAACGAAATGCAAAGAGAGCATTGTTTTAACGCCATTATGTCGTACAGGGTCAACACCTTTGAGTATCAATAAAGACCGTGCTGCATGTAATACGGCATAATAACTTCTATTAACAGATGTCTTATACATGCCGGCATTAAAACTCGTGTGTGCATCTGTGAGGGATTCCTTACTTTTGATAAACCTTGAATCAGACAAAACAATTTTTTCCTGAATATTAAGCCCGTCCATATAAGACTATGCCTTCTTTCTGGATATTCCTATAAAATGGGGTATTATAAGCCTTTTCTTTTTCAATAGAATCTATTCCCTTAACAACAGTAGAAAAAGGAATGCCTGTTGCCTCTTCTTCATGAATAAAGACGTCGTTTATTGTATCAATAACATCAAAAGTCCTCTTCTTTACTACCACAAGGATGTCAAAATCAGACCCCTGACTGAAATCTCCTCTTATCCTTGAGCCAAAGGCTGCTACAGCAATAAGGTTATCACCCAGGACTTCTCTTAGCCTTTCTGTTGCTCTTTTTATAGCATTCTTTTCAAAAGAAAACATCTTTTTAACCCCTGTGTAAACATTCTAACATAATTATCCAAAATACAAAATTGCTTCTCGCTATCACTCATTGAGCTAAAACTGCCAATACAGCAACATACTACCCGCCCTTGATTGTTGCATTGCCCTGTAATACCAAAATAGAAATGTCCTAATCTGCCAAAGTAGAAATGTCCTATTCCGTGTGATGCTATACTGCCTCTTTTTTGATTAAGGAGGCGAGATGGCAGGAAAGGACATATTCGAGATGAGTC
>VGWY01000081.1 GCA_016873575.1 Nitrospira sp.
GAGACAACGTAACTCTGACGGTAGAGCTGATATCACCGATAGCAATGGAGAAGGAGTTACGGTTTGCAATCAGGGAAGGCGGAAGAACTGTCGGCGCTGGTGTCGTTACCGAGATACTGGAGTAAAAGACTATGAGAGATATATTTTTGTTCCAATGTACAGAGTGTAAGAACAGAAACTATTCAAGTATGAAGAACAAAAAGAATACACCTGACAAGCTTCAGTTAAAAAAGTATTGCAGGCATTGCAGGCGTCATACATTACATAAGGAGGTAAAGGCATAGGCCAGTAGCTCTAACGGCTAGAGCATCGGACTCCAAATCCGAGGGTTGGGGGTTCAAATCCCTCCTGGCCTGCCACTTATCAGTTAAAAGTTATGAGTAAAAACTTGGAAATATTAACTGATTACAATAAAGAAATATTATGCTAAATAAAGTTAAGGAATTTTTCAGGGAAGTAAAGGGTGAGATGAAGAAAGTGGTGTTCCCTTCAAGGGACGAGCTTATTGGTTCGACTTGGGTTGTCATTATTACAGTCCTTATTGTTTCAGTATTCCTGGGGATTGTTGATCTCGGCCTTTCAAAGATAGTCGGGATAGCATTAAGGTAAGACCATGGGAAGAAATTGGTATGTAGTACACACATATTCAGGTTTTGAAGAGAAGGTAAAGCTTACCATAGAAGATAAGAAGGATAAAAAGGGACTTCAGGACAAAATAGCACGGATTCTTATACCAACGGAAAAGGTTATAGAAGTAAGGGGAGGTAAAAAGAAAGAAAGCGATAGGAAGTTTTATCCTGGATATATTCTGGTCGAGATGGAAATGGATGATGAGACATGGCATTTTATAAGGAACACGCCGCGTGTAACAGGATTTATTGGAGGAACAAATCCTGTCCCTCTTCCAGATGAAGAGGTTGCAGTTATTCTCCAGCAGATAGAAAAGGGACCTGTGTCTCAGGTGAGAACCCAGTTCAGAAAAGGTGAGGGTGTCAGAATTATTGATGGTCCATTTGCTAATTTTCTTGGAACCGTCGAAGATGTTGACATAGAACATGGAAGGCTTAGTGTCATGGTGAGTATATTTGGCAGACAGACACCTGTCGAGCTTAATTTCTTTCAGGCAGAAAAGGCATGATTAGTAAGCAGTTAGCAGGCGGCAGTTAGGAACTGAAGGAAATAAGAACTAACTGCTAATAGCTTAAAAGGAGAGATTTAAATGGCGAAGAAGAAGGAAGTAATTGCTCAGGTTAAACTTCAGATACCAGCGGGAAAGGCAAATCCTGCACCGCCTGTCGGGCCGGCACTTGGTCCCCATGGTGTGAATATCATGGAGTTCTGTAAGGCATTTAATGCCCAGACTCAGGCACTTGGAGACACTGTGGTGCCAGTTGTATTAACGGTGTATGCTGACAGGTCATTTACATTTATAACAAAAACACCTCCTGCTTCAGAGCTCCTGAAAAAGGCAGCCGGTATCATAAAGGGTTCGAGTATACCAAACAAGGATAAGGTTGGCAGGATTACATCAGCGCAGGTGAGAGAAATAGCCCAAAAAAAGCTTCCGGATCTGAATGCTTACTCTGTGGATGAAGCGATAAACATAATAAAAGGCACAGCGAGAAGCATGGGAGTAGAAATAATAGATTGAAGAGGGAGAGATGGGTAAAAAAATAACAGCAGCTATGGAAAAGATTGAAAAGGGAAAGGAATACGCACTTGAAGAGGCAATTAGCCTCTTAAAGGAATCTGCATTTGCGAAGTTTGACGAGACTGTTGATCTTGCACTAAATCTCGGAGTGGATCCGAGGAAATCAGAACAGATGGTCAGGGGTACGGTTGTTCTTCCACACGGGATGGGGAAAAAGGTGAGAGTCCTGGTTTTTGCAAAAGGGGAGAAGGAAAGGGAGGCATTAGACGCAGGCGCAGATTTTGTGGGTGCAGAAGACCTGGTTGAGAAGATTACCAAGGGTTGGCTTGATTTTGATAAGGCTGTTGCAACCCCTGATATTATGGGCATAGTAGGAAAGCTCGGGAAGATACTCGGTCCACGAGGACTTATGCCGAACCCGAAACTTGGTACTGTAACCTTTGATATAGCAAGAGCCGTTAGAGAGATAAAGGCAGGGAAGGTAGAATATAAGGCTGAAAAAGCAGGGATCGTGCACGTCCCAATTGGAAAGGTCTCATTTGATACCCAGAGGCTCCTTGATAATGCCAAAGTAGTAATTGAATCAATTATAAAGGCAAAACCTGCAACAAGCAAAGGCAGGTATCTGAGGAAGGTATCGATTTCATCAACAATGGGACCAGGGATAACTGTTGATATCGCATCTCTGGGAAAGGGGGTATAAACTGAAAAGGGAAGAAAAGGGACAGGTTTTAACAGAATTAAAAAACAAGTTTGATAGAGCAACGGCAATAATCCTTACTGATTACAGGGGGTTGACAGTTGCCGAGATTTCAGAGTTACGGAGGATGCTGAAAGCAGGCAACCTTGAGTATAAGGTTGTGAAAAACACCCTTGCCAGGATTGTGTCACAGAACACGTCTATTTCGGCAGCGAAAGACTCTTTTAAGGGTCCTGTCGGCATAGCAATCAGTTATGATGACCCTGTGCTCGTAGCAAAAAAGGTGCTTGAGTACTCAAAAAAGCATGATAAGCTTAAAGTCAGCAGTGGTATTGTTGAGGGCAAGGTATGTACCGTAGATGATATAAAGGCTATCGCTGAACTACCACCCATGAAGGTATTGTTATCCATGTTTGCAGGTGTTCTTCAGGCACCTCTCAGCAAATTGGCTGGTGCATTGAATGCAACGATAAGTAGTTGTGCTTATGCAATAGAATCACTTAGAAATAAACGTGAGGCGTGAGTGGTAAGGCGCAAGGAGACAAAAAATCTCTCAAGCGCCTTACGCTTTACGCCTAACGTGATAAAAAAAGGAGGATAGAGAAATGGCTGTTACAAAAGAACAGGTGTTTGAATTTATTGATAACATGACCGTGCTTGATATGTCAAAGTTTATCAAAGAGTTCGAGGAAAGATACGGGGTGACTGCTGCGGCACCGGTTGCTGTCGCTGCTGTACCGGGAGCTGCTGCTGGAGTGGCTGCAGCAGAGGCTGAAGAGAAGACAAGCTTTGATGTCATTCTCGCTGCTGCTGGTGAAAAGAAGATACAGGTCATTAAGGTTGTAAGGGAACTTACCAGTCTCGGACTCAAAGAGGCCAAAGACCTTGTAGATGGAGCACCAAAACCTGTTAAGACCGGTGTCTCCAAAGAAGAGGCTGAATCAGTCAAGGCAAAGCTTGAAGAACAGGGTGCAACAGTAGAAGTAAAGTAATGACGTTAGGTGTAAGGTGTAAGGGGTAAGGAGATAAAAAGGTCGCCTAACGCCTTACGATTTACGCTTCACGATTTTAAAAAAGGAGAAAAATGGCAAGAACTCTTAGAGAAAGAGTAAATTTTGGTAAGGTCCCTCAGTTCCTTGAAGTTCCGAACCTTATTGATATTCAGAAAAGGTCCTACGGGAAATTTTTACAGAGAGAAATTCCTCTTGACAAGAGGGAAGAATTTGGACTGCAAGCAGCGTTTCTGAGTGTATTCCCAATATCAGATTACAACGAAACAGCGTCTATAGAGTTTTTAGGTTATATCGTAGGGGAGCCGAAATTTAGTGTTCGGGACTGCCTTCAGAAGGGGATCACGTATGCAGCACCCCTTAAAATTAAGGTGAAACTTAATCTATGGGAATTTGAACAAAAGGGAAACAAGAAGCTCAAGGAATCGAGAGAAGAGGATGTCTATATTGGTGAGATGCCATTAATGACTGATGTGGGAACCTTTGTTATCAATGGGACAGAACGTGTTGTCGTCAGTCAGCTTCATCGTTCACCAGGTGTTTTCTTCAGTCATGATAAAGGCAAGACACATGCCAGTGGAAGGCTTCTGTATTCTGCAAGGGTAATTCCTTCAAGGGGTTCGTGGCTTGATTTTGAATTCGACACAAAAGATATCCTGTATGTCAGGATAGACAGGAGGAAAAAGCTCCCTGCAACAATAGTCCTCAAGGCCCTTGGTTATTCGAATGAAGACCTTTTGAAGATTTTCTATCCAGTAGAGGTAATCACGATAGATGGCAATAAATTTACACGTCCTGTGAGTGAAGTCCTTGTAGGGCTGAAGTCTAACGTGAACATCATTGCTCCTGACACAAAAGAGGTGATAGTTAAGGAAGGGAGCAAGATCACAAAGGGTGCCACCAAAAAGATGGAGACATCTGGCATCAAAGCAATACCTATATCGAAGGAGGAAATACTTCGCAGGGTTACTCTGAAAGATATTATTGATCCGTCTACTGGAGAGGTAATACTTGAGGGTAACGAGGTTGTGCATGAAGATGCCTTTAACAGGATTATTGCCCTCAAGATTAATTCACTCAGCCTTCTTTTTATAGACGATGTCCATTTCCTGCCTTCACTCAGGGAGACATTGTTGACAGACAAGGTGAATACACAGGAGAAGGCACTTACTGAAATATACAAAAAATTGAGACCTGGGGAGCCACCAACCCTAGATGCAGCAAAAGATCTGTTCAATGGATTATTTTTCGATCCGAAAAGATATGATCTTTCACCTGTTGGCAGGTTGAAAATAGATAAACGGCTCGATATTGATATCCCATTGGGGAAAAGGGTACTGACTGATAAAGACATTATAGAAATAGTGAAGTATCTTTTGGCGCTCAGAACCGGTAAAGGCGAAGTTGATGACATTGATCACCTTGGGAACAGAAGGATCAGAGGGGTTGGAGAGTTGCTCGAAAACCAGTTCAGAATAGGGCTTGTCAGGATGGAGCGGGCAGTAAAGGAAAAGATGAGCCTCGCAGAGCTTGAGATAGCGATGCCACATGATTTAATAAATGCTAAGCCTGTTATGGCTGCTGTAAGGGAATTTTTTGGTTCAAGCCAGCTTAGCCAGTTTATGGACCAGACGAACCCACTTTCAGAGATCACACATAAGAGAAGGCTTTCTGCCCTTGGACCGGGGGGTCTTACGCGTGAGAGAGCTGGGTTTGAAGTGAGAGACGTACACCCGACACACTACGGAAGAATATGTCCCATAGAAACACCTGAAGGGCCAAATATAGGACTCATTACATCACTTGCAACATATGCAAGGGTAAATGATTTTGGATTTATAGAAGTGCCGTACAGAAAGGTTATAAATGGTAAGGTTACAGAAAAAATAGAATTTCTCTCTGCGATAGAAGGTGAAAAATTCATTATAGCTGAGGCAACGTCACCTATTGATAAAAGGGGGAATCTGATAGGAGAGGCAGTTTCTGCAAGGGTTGGAGGCGATTTCAGAATGGTATCTCCTCAGGAAGTGCATTATATGGATGTGTCTCCAAAACAGATAGTTGGAGTTTCAGCCTCTCTTATACCTTTCCTCGAGAATGATGATGCAAACAGGGCATTAATGGGTTCGAATATGCAAAGACAGGCAGTCCCATTGTTACAATCAGAGGCTCCAACTGTGGGGACAGGTATGGAATATGTTGCAGCAAGGGATTCGGGTGCACTTGTACTTGCAAAACGAGGGGGGGTTATCGAGAGTGTTGATGCAACGAGGATTGTTGTCAGGACTTCAGAAAATGGGGGTAGTGTTGATATCTATACTCTTATAAAATTCCAGAGATCGAACCAGGCAACCAGCATTAACCAGAAGCCTCTCGTGAATGTTGGTGATATTGTAAAAAAAGGTGATGTACTTGCTGATGGTCCTTCTACTGACCATGGAGAGCTTGCCCTCGGAAAGAATGTCATGGTCGCTTTTATGCCGTGGGGTGGATATAACTTTGAAGATGCAATTCTTCTTAGCGAAAGACTTGTAAAGGAAGATGTGTTTACATCCGTACACATCGAGGAACTTGAAATAGAGTCAAGAGAAACAAAACTCGGGCCGGAAGAAATCACACGGGATATCCCGAATGTTGGGGAAGAAGCCCTGAAGGATCTTGATGAAAGCGGTATAGTCAGGATCGGTGCAGAGGTAGTCCCGGGTGATATCCTTGTGGGGAAGGTTACACCGAAAGGTGAAACACAACTTACCCCAGAAGAAAAACTCCTGAGAGCAATATTCGGAGAGAAGGCAGAGGAGGTCAAGGAAAGCTCACTGTATGTGCCTCCAGGAATAGAGGGAACAGTAGTTGATGTGAGGATATTCTCACGAAAAGGAACAGATAAGGATGAAAGGGCTAAGAGTATAGAGGAAGATGACATCCAGAGACTGCAACGGGATTTTGAAGAAGAGGTGAAGATTATAAAGGAAGAAAAGTTCAGGAAGATAAGGGAACTTCTTACTGGTCAGACCGTATCGGATGATGTCAAGTCACCAAAGATGAAAGAGATTATATGCCCGAAGGGGAAGAAACTTACAGAAAAACATCTCGAAAAGGTGAAGGATGAGCATCTCATACGGATCAGGATAGAAGATACTACTGTGCGGGAGAAGATAGAATCCATCAACAATGAGATGAATCACTACGTCCGCTATCTTGAATCAAGGTATGATGATAGGATTGATAGAGTAAGGAGGGGTGATGAACTCCCACCAGGGGTCAATAAACTGGTAAAGGTATATATTGCGATGAAGCGAAAGATACAGATAGGCGACAAGATGGCTGGTCGACATGGGAATAAAGGGGTAGTCGCAATGGTATTGCCAGAAGAAGACATGCCTTATCTCCCTGATGGAACCCCTGCGGATATTGTCGTGAACCCCTTGGGTGTTCCATCGCGAATGAATGTTGGGCAGATACTCGAGACCCATCTTGGATGGGCAGCAAAGGCTCTTGGTATTCATGTTGCAACGCCTGTTTTTGAGGGTGCAAAAGAGAGCGAGATAAAGGATCGCCTGAAAAAGGCAGGCCTGCCAACATCCGGTGAAATAACACTGTACAATGGCAGGACAGGTGAGCCCTTTGAAAGGCCTGTAACCATCGGGCATATGTATATGATGAAGCTCCATCACCTTGTTGATGACAAAATACATGCCCGCTCCATTGGTCCCTATTCCCTTGTGACACAACAGCCTCTCGGTGGAAAGGCTCAGTTTGGTGGACAGCGGCTGGGTGAAATGGAGGTATGGGCTCTTGAAGCATACGGAGCTGCATATACACTGCAGGAGTTTTTGACGGTCAAAAGTGATGATGTTACAGGAAGGGCTCGTATGTATGAAGCAATTGTGAAAGGTGACGCAACTCTTGAACCAGGTGTTCCAGAATCCTTTCATGTATTAATAAAGGAGCTCCAGAGTCTTGGACTTGATGTAGTAGAACTTCTGGAGAAAAAGAGCAGGGGGGAATAGTTTGGCAGAAGATATTTATACCATTTTTCAGAAACCAAAGGATCCAACAGATTTTGAGGCTGTGAGGATACGGCTTGCCTCACCAGAAAAGATTAGGGAATGGTCTTATGGAGAGGTGAAAAAGCCTGAGACGATAAATTACCGTACCTTTAAACCAGAGCGGGATGGCCTGTTCTGTGCAAAGATTTTTGGACCTGTTAAGAACTGGGAGTGTATATGTGGTAAATACAAGCGCATGAAACACAGAGGTGTTGTGTGTGACAAATGCGGTGTTGAAGTTATCCAGTCTAAGGTGAGACGGGAGCGGTTAGGTCATATTGAGTTGGCAAGCCCGGTTGCGCACATATGGTTTTTAAAAGGGGTGCCAAGCAGGATCGGGACATTACTTGACATGACAATGCGACATCTCGAGAAGGTACTGTATTTTGAAAATTACGTCGTTGTTGATCCTGGTGACACTTCACTCAAGGAAAGGGAATTACTCAGCGAGGAAGAGCTCAAGAAGAAGACAACAGAATTTGGTGCAAGATTTAAAGCAGGAACAGGAGCAGAGGCAGTAAGAGAACTTTTAAGGAAGGTCGACCTCGAGGCACTGTATGTAGATCTCAGGGCAAAGATACAAGAAGCGTCATCAATGGGTGTAAAAAAGAAGCTCACAAAGAGGCTGCGGATTGTTGAGGCGTTCAGGAAATCTGGAAATAAGCCAGAGTGGATGATTATGGATGTTATACCAGTTCTTCCTCCTGACCTGAGACCACTCGTACCGTTAGAAGGCGGACGTTTTGCTACTTCTGACTTGAATGACCTTTACAGGAGGGTTATTAATAGGAACAACAGACTGAAGAGGTTGATGGAGCTCAAGGCACCAGGTGTAATCATCAAGAACGAGAAAAGAATGCTTCAGGAGTCTGTTGATACCCTTTTTGATAATGGAAGAAGAAGTAAGGTGTTAAAGACAACAACAAAAAGGCCTCTCAAGTCCTTGAGCGACATGATCAAGGGCAAACAGGGTCGGTTCAGACAGAACCTTTTAGGAAAACGGGTTGATTATTCTGGAAGGTCAGTTATTGTTGTAGGCCCGGATTTAAAGCTTCACCAGTGCGGTCTCCCAAAAAGCATGGCACTGGAACTCTTTAAGCCCTTTGTATTTAACAAGCTTGAAGAAAAGGGATACGCAACTACCATAAAGGCAGCAAAAAAACTTGCAGAGAAAGAGAGACCTGAGGTCTGGGATGCCCTCGAAGAGGTTATCAGGGAACACCCGGTGCTCCTGAACCGTGCACCTACCCTCCACAGGCTTGGTATCCAGGCATTTGACCCTGTTCTTGTAGAAGGTAAGGCGATAAAATTGCATCCGCTTGTCTGTACCGCCTTTAATGCTGACTTTGATGGAGACCAAATGGCTGTCCATATCCCTCTTTCGATCGAGGCTCAGATAGAAGCAAGGGTCCTTATGATGGCTGTCAATAGTATCCTTTCACCTGCAAATGGAAAACCAATCATGGTCCCGACACAGGATATGGTTCTTGGCATTTATTATCTCATGAAGGAGAGAAAGGGTGCTAAGGGCGAAGACAGGATATTTGCGGATCCAGAGGATGTCAGGATTGCGTATGACGCAGGAATTGTGAGTGAACATGCAAAAATCAAGGTAAGGATGAATGGGGAGTTTGTTGAAACAACAACAGGAAGGATTATTTTCGGTGAAATACTGCCTGATGGAATCTCGTTTTCTATGGTGAATAAAGATATGACGAAAAAGGAGCTGGGGAAGCTCATAGAATATATTTACAAAAAATCCGGCAAACGAGAAACGGTCGTTTTTCTCGATAACCTGGAAAAGCTCGGTTTCTATTATGCAACGAAATCAGGCATATCTATCTGCATAGCTGATATGCATATACCATCAAAGAAAGCAGAGCTTATTCGCTCTGCAGAACAGGAAGTCATCGAGGTCCAGAAACAATACGCAGATGGCTTCATTACACACGGTGAACGCTATAACAAAGTGATTGATATATGGGCAAATGTGACCGAACGGATTGCTGATGAAATGATGAAGGAGCTTGGTGCTGAGGATGGCAAGCCTTTTTCCGAAGACGAACTTAAAGAGAGAAGGGCATTTAACAGTATCTTCATGATGGCTGATTCAGGCGCAAGGGGAAGCACTGCACAGATAAGGCAGCTTGCGGGTATGAGGGGATTAATGGCAAAACCTTCTGGAGAGATTATAGAGACTCCGATAACAGCGAACTTCAGGGAAGGCTTATCTCCTCTTCAATACTTTATCTCTACGCATGGTGCCAGAAAGGGCCTTGCTGATACAGCTCTGAAGACCGCAAACGCAGGGTATCTCACAAGAAGGCTCGTTGACGTTGCCCAGGATGTAATTATAATGGAGGTTGACTGTGAAACGACAGACAGCATAACAGTCACTTCACTTGTAGAAGGTGGTGAGATTATACAGCACCTTGAGGAAAGGATTCTGGGCAGAATCGCTGTTGAAGATATAAGAGACCCAATAACAAAAGAAATAATCGTTAGCAGGAATCAGGAGATAGACGAACACCTGAGACAAAAGATTATTGATGCAGGAATAGACAGGGTCAAGATCAGGTCTGTGCTTACTTGTCAGTCAAGGTATGGAGTTTGTACAAAATGTTATGGGAGAGACCTTACAAGAGGAGAACCTGTAGAAATAGGTGAAGCAGTGGGAATCATTGCAGCTCAGTCAATTGGTGAGCCTGGAACACAGCTTACGATGAGGACTTTCCATATCGGTGGTGCAGCTTCCAAAGTAGTAGAACAGACAGTTCTTGAGGCGAAAAACTCTGGCACGATAAAATTCATCAATATCAGTACGGTGAAGAGCAGGGAAGGACTCTACATCGTTATGAACAGGAATGGGAGCATTGCCATTGTGGATTCAAAGGGCAGGGAAAAAGAGAAGTACTCTGTTGTTTATGGTGCAAAACTGCTGGTGAAGAATGGACAAAGGGTTGAAATAGGTCGAAGACTTGTCGAGTGGGATCCATATTCTATTCCAATACTCACCGAGCTTGGTGGCAAGGTGGCCCTTGGTGACATCATTGAGGGAGTAACGGTCAAGGAAGAGGTTGATGAAACAACAGGTCTTTC
>VGWY01000082.1 GCA_016873575.1 Nitrospira sp.
CTCCACCCTTATCTCCTTTCTTGCCATAAGACCTCCGTCGTTTAGTTTTAACAGATATCTTATGACATGCCAAAAGGTGGGGAATTATCCTGATCCCAAGTGGGGAATTATTCTGAAACTAACTGGGGAATTCTTTTGGAACTAAGTGGGGATTTTCGCTGAAACTCGACAAAATCCAGATTTTTTAAGTTGATCGATATAATCTTTAAGTTTTTTGGTTAAATTTATCCGGCAATCTGTGCTCTGAAATCTTCCGAAAACACTCTCCATTTCCTCAAGAGAGCAATCATAAATATCATTAGGAAGAACTCCTTGTTGTGTAAATCCCGGAATCGGCATTATAACCCCATTTTTTTGTGTGAAACCAAAAGGCTCAAGTTTATTTTATCCCACATCATACCATTAACTCCCCCGCAAAAGCCCTTTGCATGAGACTCTGAAAAAGTTCGTCAAGTTTTTTCTTGCTCTCTGCCTGTCGGCCTTTTTCAGCTTCGATTTCCTCTACACGTTCAGCAAATTCCTGCTGCAGGGAAAGAGGGGGAAGAGGAATTTTAAAATTCAGTAGTTTCTGTTTTGAGATATTGGGCATAGAGCCCGCGCTTCCACTTGCTAATACTTGAATTGATTTCCTGAAATTTTTTTCGATCAATAAGCTCCATAAATACTGCCCCCAAATTTTATCTTTTTTATAATCTAATCGAAATATAGTATCTGACATCAAGAGTTTTGGATAAGTATTAAAAACATATACACATGCTCCAACTAAGTCTTTTGTATTTTTCCTACAAAAAAGAACATCGCCTTTTTTTACTTCTATTTGCTTTTTGATAACAAGATGAGATGGTAATAATTTATTTTCAGTGGGTTTAAAATAACAGGTTGTTATAGCGCCTAACGTTAATACCGCCCAATCACTGTTATTTGATCGAGCATTTTGTTCACAGATTGGGCTCCATCCACTATCGATTCCATGCAATATTTCCCCAAGTCTAACAATATACCATCTTTTCTCATTCATAACCGGATCTCCAAACATATCAATAAAAATTGAGGGAACAAGGTTTTTCATCTTTTCATCTGCCTGCTGGCGGAGCTTTCGGAGATTGTCTGCCTCTTCAAGTATTTCAACAATCTTGTGTTGGGTAGGGAGAGGGGGAAGAGTGATTTCTATTTTTTCAAGTCTTGTTTTTGTTATGTGACTTAAACCGACTCCGCCATGAGCATTATGAATAAGATCATTCAGTCTCAAATTAACAGCGTAAACAAATATTTTCTTTAAAAGTCTATCTTCAGATATTTCAACGCGAAAAATGTGTTGATTTAGTACCGCATCACCACCTTGCCAGATGTGAGCACCAAATGATGTTCCGGGCGTGCCAGACCATGAGAGCAAAACATCTCCATTGTTAACATGATATTTAGGTTCTACTTCTCCATTGAAATAATTATACGGCTTAGTTGGATCGTTTAAATTCTGTATTCTAATTATTGGCAGGCCTGTTACAGTCCAATCAGATGGTTTGAAAGCCTTGCCGTTTATTAAGTTACTAATTTCGTCTATTTTTACATTTTTCCAACCTTCTGGTAGTGTCTTTTGCATATTATTTTTTAACCTTATCAAGGAGCTGCTTTAATCCTTTACTTATTTTGTCCTCTATTTCTAATACCTCATTAATAATCTCTTTAGGCTTAGGATACTCAACTTCTTCATACACATTAGGCTTATAACGCCCAGCAGTAAGGTTTAAATCATTTTCTATGATCTCTTCTCTTGTGGTATACCAGCTATTATTACTTTTCGGTTTCTCATCCCATTTCAAAAGAAGGTCAGGGATGTCATTTTTCTCTGGCTGAGGTGTCCGCTTATCGTCAAGACTATATCCATCTCCTGTTATCTCGTAAAACCATACCTTTTCTGTTTTTCCATCCCGCTCAAATGCAACAACTGATGTTTTAACGCCTGCATATGGTTTGAAGACACCGGAAGGGAGGCTTATAATCCCGTGAATCTTACATTCATCCATCAACCACTTTCTTAATTTCTTGTGTGCCGTTGTCGAACCAAATAAAACGCCTTCAGGTACAATAACAGCAGCCTTGCCTCCTGGAGCAAGATGCTTATAGAAATATTCTCCAAATAAAAGCTCAGTCTTTGCTGTGCTGAGGTCAAAGTCCTCACGAATTGCTTCCTTATTAACAGATCCAGCAAAAGGAGGATTGGCAAGGATAATGTCATACTTTCTGTCAGTTGGGTTAGGAAGTGTAAGGGGATCAAAGTGCTTCACATTGGCATTTTCAAGACCGTGCAAATAAAGGTTCATAATTGCGATCTTAACCATATCAATATCATTGTCGTATCCTGTGAGAGCGTGCATCTTTAAAAACTCGTGTTGGTCAGGTCTGAGTTTATCCCCTGTGATACGGCCATCTTGCTTTGAATCTTCGCTTGTATTTTGCTCCATGATGTAAAGGTAAGCCTGAATAAGAAAACCTGCTGTACCGCAAGCAGGATCAAGGATATACTGGCCTGCCTGTGGTTTTACAAGATTCACCATCATCTTTATGATATGTCGTGGTGTTCTAAATTGCCCATTCGTCCCGGATATTGCTATCTGGCCAAGGAGATATTCATAGAGGTCGCCTTTAACATCCGTGTCATATTTCTGAGTATTGTTGTAATCCATCTCGTCAATGATTGATACAACCGATCGTAGTGTAGGTCTATTAAATATTTTTAAATGAGCCTGTCTGAAAAGAATCTTACCTATTTGTGAAAGGTTCGGAAGCTCATGGAATTTCTCAAAGGCTTCTGATAGAGTCACATAAAGGGGATCGCCTGAGAGCCGTGCAACAGTTCTCCAACTGTATTGTGCCAATGAATTTGAAAAAAGGGGCGTATATGGATTACCCATGAGCTTTTGTAATTGCTCCTGCTTTTCATCCATTTCAGTGAGGCTTTTAAGGAACATCAGGTAACTGATCTGCTCAATGGCAGTCATAGGGTTATTGACGCCTCCCGCCCAAAGCTCATTCATAAGCTGTATGACTTTCTGTTTCAAGTCAGAATTTACAAAATTGGTTGGCATATTATCGTTCCTCAGCTTTTTCTATTTCAGTTAACTTTGATTTCAAGGTATCAACTTCATGTGAATATAAATAACGCAAAAAACCAATGATTGCATTGTCAATAAGTTTGGGTACAGATGTCTTCCATCCTTCACCATTTGCATCTTCTTTTTTAAGACATAAATTTCTTTTAACCTGAAAAGTTTTCTGAAAAATTTCTTTGAAAGTCTTAAATTCTTTATCGCAGGTTTTTGAATCTATATTTGTATTGCCATAGAAAAAATTCAGGATATATCTTCTATCAATAGGCATTATCAAATCGGGCAGTAAAAAGTGCATGGCTTTTGATACCCCTACAATTCTTGTCTTTGTTTTCATTACCTTTAAATTGCAGAAGATACTCTTGAGGGGAGTAGCTATTTGCTCAATAATAGCCCGCCTATCAATATCATAGAGCTTGTATTTATACATCTCATATAAAGCTGGCTTTACAGTCTGAACAGATGCTTTAAAATCATCAACAGATGTGAGTTCAGCTCCCTGCTGATCCATGTTCCATGCGCTCAATGTTTCCATTATTAAATTGTAAAAGGAATTTTGATTTAATAGCATATCTAAATTATTATTTCTTCTGTGCAAATCAATTATATCTCTGTATAAGCTCAGATCATGACCGGAGCGATATTTGTTATTGCAGTAATCTACAAAGTAAAAAAATATCTTTCTGTTTTTGAAAAGGATTTCTTCCAACATGTTATCTCATTAACGCCAACTTTAAAGGATGGCTTTGTTTTATATGGGTAAAAACAGGTTTTGTTATGTCGCCGAAAGTTGATATATAAGCGCCAACTCCTCCATACGAAGCAAATGGTTGGTTATTAAGAAATTGGAAATCCCCCTTTTCAAACTGTTCTGCATACTTGGGGCTCTGTACGAGCTGTTCTATGAGAACCCTGAGAAGGCGAATTTGCGAGAGATTGAGGCTATATTCAACCTTGAGAAACTCAATCAGTTCCTCAAGCTGTTCTTTTTGTGTTGGCAGCTTGCCGATACCCAAAGCCTCTTTTATAAAGTCAGTAATATCGGCAAATATGCTGTAAACCTTGGCAAGATTTGTCTCATTGAAATACTCAACCGGCCGGTTTAATACTTCTGTCTGGAGATATTCCATAAGCTCATCAGTGAAATTGCCGGTTCTGGCTGCCTCCATAAGCTCTGGTTTTATCTCAGCCACTTCCCTTATCTTATCCTTCCATTTGTTCTGATAGTGCATTCTATCAACTTTCTCACCCTCTGGGCCGATCTCTATAAATTCGGTAAAAACTATATGGTCAGGTTCATGAGAAACAAGTTTCCCCTCTGGTGGTGGAGGCGGTGGCAGAGGTGGCGGGGGAGGTTCAGGCCCTGGCCCTTTTGGTTCTTTAGGCACTGGTAGAGGTTCCGGAGCGGTGTAGTCATAATCTTCCTCAAAATATTCCACGACTTCACAGAAATCATGAATTATGAAATGCTTTTTCTGCGAGCCATCGGGAAAAGTGTACTTGCGGGTACCGCGACCTTTTATCTGAATGTAATTGGTAGGAGATGCAATTGGACGGGCGAGTACGATATTCAATATCTCAGGACAGTCGTATCCTGTAGAGAGCATATCAACACTAACTGCTACCCGCGGCCAGTAGTTTTCATCCTTCCGGAACGATTTAGCAAGATCTGAAGAGCCTTTCACTCTTGAAGTTATAACCTGTGCAAACCTGCCGTTCGCTTCAGGTGCAAGTGCATTAAGACTCTTGGCAAGTGCAGCAGCATGATCCTGAGAGACAGCAAAAAAAATCGTCTTTCCAACAGAACCATCCGGAGTTTTTAAGGCATATTTCAGAAATTCCTCACAAATAAGCTGATTTCTTTTGGGGACATTCACCTTTTTCTCAATCTGGGAAATGGCAAAGGTATAATCTTCACCATCAATATCTACACTCCAGCCTTCTTCTGATGCAGATTCCATGGTAATTAAAGAGTAGAGCTTATATATCTTCGGAGGAACAAGATAAGGCCCTGGGGGATTTGCCGTTACAGCCTCCTGTAATGTATACCTATAAGTCGGCTCACCGGGTTCACATCCGAAATGCTTGTAAGTATCACGCATCATTCTGTATTCAAGGGCTTTAGGATTATTCTCGCTTAACTTTTCAATATCAATGTTTTTCAAGAAATCTTTTGGCGTAGCAGTCAGGCCAATCCTCGTAGCCTGAAAATACTCTACCACCTGCCTGGGAAGTTCTCCGTATATTGACCGATGACATTCGTCATTGAATACAAGATCAAAATATCCTGGAGTAAAGTCTTTCTTGTAATGGATGTTGAGGCTTTGAATGGTTGCTATTACAACAGAAGCTCCACCCCATTCGCCATGACGCCCCGGTTTATAACGGACACTCTTATATTTGTCCCTGAATGCCATTTGAAAAGCTTCAAAAGCCTGCTTTGCAAGTTCAATTCTATCAACGATGAAAAGCACTCTTTCAGCCTGATTTGACTGTAAGAATCTAATAACAATTGCTGCAGCAAGTCTTGTTTTTCCCGTCCCAGTTGCCATTTCAAGAAGAAATGCCCTTTTGCCCGTATCGTATAGCCTTGAAATGATATTACTTGCTTCTATCTGATATGGTCTGTCAGCAATATCGGCAGGATGTTCGATTTGCAATAAGGGCTTCTTTAGTACTTTAAGGTCAGCACGTCTCTGAAGGTCTTCTGGAGATATAAAACGCTCAATAGGTCGGGCATCGCCTTCGTCAAGATCCCAAAAGTAAATCTGTTCTGAATTTGCAAGAAAGACATATCGGCAGCCCATTGCTTCGGCATATCCACGGGCCTGTTCTTTGGCAAGATAAACATCTCCTTGGTCATCATCTTTCGCTTCGTAAAGCATAAAGAGAATAAGGGGTCTGCCCTTGACAATTGACAAAGAACTCTCAACTACAGATTAGGTGTGTCTTTTCATAAACAGGCTTTTACTAAGACTCAAGAAAATCAACGGTGTATGATTCTAATGTATCTTTGGAATGTTTTGAGTGGTGTTTAATAGTAGCATTGGCAATAAGAGAAAAATTATCTCCAGGTAAGGTGTGTGGAATTATTAGCACTCCGGTATGAGGACGATGTTCATTAAAAAACTGAATAGTTAGGCGGATAAAGTCATTTCTGTTGCGGGTTATAAGGCACCTGCCTTCTGAGGCTGCTCTCTCAAGTTGCTCCCTGTCAGTAGCCTGCAGCATCCCAATATCATGGGCACAGGTGGCATCTATATGATGTTTTCTGAGTATTTCTGCAATCTTAGGACTGAGGTCTTCATCAAGGTAATATTTCAACGACTGCCTCTATCAAGAACAGGGTATCTTTTATGAACATATTCTCTGGTCAGTTCTTCATTCTGTTTCATGAGTTGGTCAATTTCTTCAGGATAGACTCTGTAGTAGCTTACAGCAGTCTTTATTTGCTGTTCGGTAAGCCAGTGATATGCCTTGCGCAAGCGACCAAAATCTTCACGAACACCCTTGTAAGTTGCAATCACTTCCCAAACCTCTATACCTGTGCCTGCAATTCTTGCCCTGCGTCCTGCGGTTCCTTCAGAAAAAATAATACCAGGGCAGCGTTGCATCTTCACTGCTTCATCAAGAAGCTCATTCGCTACAGCAGAAAATTCCTTACCAGAGTCTCTGGCTATCTGTTCAATTTCCTTAAGTGTTCTTTCCTGAATTCGGATGCTTTTTTGAATCGTTGGCATAATTTTATCACTACTCCCTTCTTATGGGTTACATTGTATGACAATAGATTACATTATGAATGTAGCGTGTGTCAAGCCCATTAATTGGTTATTTCTTATGCCCTTCTATCGCCTTTCTCTTTAAGTTGTATAGAGTCAGGTTACAGATGAGTTCCACGTAATCTTTCTTTTTAAAGGAAATCCACTGTAAAATACATTCTATAATAACTTGAGAGCGCTGAAAAAGCCTTCAATTCTTCAACGTGTCATACTGAATTTGTTTCAGTATCTAATACTACAATTAATGTTTATGAGACCCTGAACCAAGTTCAGGGTGACAAAAATATACTTTTTCAGCAGTCTCAACTTACGTGCATAGCAAAATTCAGGAGTATAACTGTGGATAAACTAATCATTCGTGGCGGTAAAAGACTGAAAGGCGAGGTTGAGATAAGCGGGGCAAAGAATGCAGCTCTTCCTGTCATAGCATCATCCCTCCTTGCATCAGGTACAAGCACTATTACCAGGGTTCCTAATCTGAAGGATGTCCATACTATTGGCAAGCTACTCACCTACTTTGGATCAAAATTCAACTATGAAAAGAATCAGGTAATTATAAATACAGAAAAGGTCAATAACCCTGAGGCTCCTTATGAATTTGTGAGGACGATGCGTGCATCTGTCCTTGTACTGGGGCCGTTGCTGGCGAGATTTGGCAGGGCAAGGGTATCTCTTCCAGGAGGATGTGCTATTGGTGCAAGGCCCATAAACCTTCATCTGATGGGTTTTGAAAAGATGGGCGCAAAGATAGAACTCGAATCCGGGTATGTTATTGCAAAGGTAAAGAAACTGAAAGGTGCATCTATTTATTTTGATATCCCAACAGTTACGGGGACAGAAAACCTGATGATGGCTGCATCCCTTGCAAAAGGCAAAACCTTACTGGAAAATGCAGCAAGGGAGCCTGAAGTAATTGATCTCGCAAATGCTCTTATCTCAATGGGTGCTAAGATCAAAGGTGCGGGAGAGAGCATTATTGAGATAGAGGGTGTAGATGAGTTGAAGCCAATCAGTTATTCAATAATTCCTGACAGGATTGAAACAGGGACATTTATGACGATTGCAGGTATCACAGGTGGTAATATTATCATAAAAGGGTGCAGGATTGAACATCTTGATGCAGTGATAATGAAGCTTCAAGAGGTGGGGCTTGTATTTGAGCATGTCTCTGAAGGCATCCGTGTCATCGGCCCCTCAAGGCCAACATCTACTGATGTGAAGACAATGCCATATCCTGGTTTTCCAACAGACATGCAGGCACAATTCATGGCACTGATGAGCATTGCTGAAGGGACAAGTATTATCAAGGAGACAATCTTTGAAAACAGATTTATGCATGTTGCAGAGCTCAGAAGAATGGGGGCAAATATTACGGTGGAAGGTGGTACCGCTACCGTGAGAGGTGTTAGAAGGCTCAAGTGTGCGCCTCTTATGGCAACTGATTTAAGGGCAAGTGCATCGCTTGTTGTTGCAGCTCTTGCTGCAGAGGGAGAGACAAGTATCCACAGGATTTATCACCTTGACAGAGGGTATGAGAAGATGGAAGAGAAACTCAAGAAACTCGGTGCAGATGTCAGAAGAGTCAAAGAGTGAAGGAGTGATGGAGTGATGGTCTTATCTAATGTATGCATCGGTGACATATCTTCGCATCATCCTGTGGCAATTGAAATAATAAGCATTTTTCCCAATGGCATTCTGCATCATTCGAATCCAGACATGCCTGTTATCGTAAAAGAGAGGGATGATAATATTTTCGAGTTTCTCATAGAGGTCATCAGCATCCCTCGTATCCATATTATCAATTAATGTTGTCTCATCAGGGTTTGGACCAATAGACCAGCCAGTAAATCCCTCGATGTGGCCCTCTATCCACCACCCGTCAAGTACGCTGAAATTTATTACTCCATTATGGGCCGCCTTCATACCGCTTGTTCCTGATGCTTCTCTGGGCCTTAATGGGGTGTTCAGCCATACATCAACACCGGAAACCATTTTGAGTGCGGTGTCCATATTATGATTTTTGAGATAAGCCATTTTAATCTTGTCCTTCAACCGCTCTTTGATAGAAAATATCTTCTCTATTAGCCTTTTACCTGAATCGTCCTTTGGGTGCGCCTTACCAGCATAGATAATCTGAAGTTTCTCTGCTCCTATCCTTTCGAGCCTTTCAATATTGCTGAATATCAGATCAGCCCTTTTATATGCAGTTGCCCTTCGTGCAAATCCTATGGTAAGAATGTCTGGATCCATCTCAACACCTGTATTTGCTCTGACATAATCGAAAAGGATCTTTTTTGCCTCTATATGTGTACTCCAGATCTCTTCATCAGGTATGCGTCCAACCCTCACAAATAACTCTGGTTCATTAGCCCATCCAGGAAGATATTTATCATACAGCTTTTTAAAACTGTCACATGTCCATGTATATGTATGCACACCATTTGTGATGGAACTGATTTCATATCCGGGAAACATGTTCCGTGAAACCTCCATATGTTTCTTTGCAACTCCATTAATAAATTCACTCAGATTCAGTCCAAGGAGGGTCATATTCAGAGAATCCTTACCAGCAAGTTCTTTTAAAACATTGAGCGGAATCAGTTCACCCATAATCCTTGATACGAGGTCATAGGGAAACCTGTCATGGCCAGCTTCAACAGGAGTATGTGTTGTGAATACACAAAGGTCTTTTACCTTTTCTGTATCCCATACCAGTTTTTCATCCCACACATCTTCGATTGGCCTTTTAAACATATTCAGGAGCTCGAGGGTCAATAGACTTGAATGACCTTCATTCATATGATATTTCTTTATTTCAAACCCAATCTCGTGCAGAATCCTCACACCACCAATGCCAAGGACTATCTCCTGCTTCAGCCGGTATGCCTGCTCACCACCATAGAGGTAGGAAGTAATCTCCCGATCATCAGGCATATTTCCATCTACATCCGTATCAAGGAAGAAGATTGGCACAATACCGCCTATGATGCTTTTTACATTGAATTGCCATGCCTGCACCATGACATCCCTTCCTTCAATTTGGACAGTAATCTTTGTAGGGAGGAGCTTCATGTATCGGGATGGTTCCCATGGGTCAGGGGACTCTATCTGCCTCCCGTTTTCATCCAGAATCTGTCTGAAATATCCCTTTCGACAGATAAGGGTGACTGCAATCATCGGGAGTTTGAGGTCAGCGGCTGTTTTTATGGTATCTCCTGCAAGGACACCAAGGCCACCACTATAGGTAGGGATATCATTCTGAATGCCTATCTCCATGGAAAAGTAGGCTATCTTGGGTTGTTTCGTAAGTTCGAGAAGTTCATCAGTCATAGAATGCATGTCCATCATTTTATTACCTCAAAAATCTTTTGTCTCGATGTCTGACCCTTAAGTAAAGAAATCCCAGATTTGGTAACCCCAAAATATTCTGATAGAATCTTTATTACGGCCTGATTAGCCTTACCCTCCTGTGGCTTTTCCTTGACCCAAACGGAGAAAGTATTCTCCCCTCTCTCTTCGATTCTTTCCTGTTTTGCATTGGGTTTTACCGTAACTGAAAT
>VGWY01000083.1 GCA_016873575.1 Nitrospira sp.
CAAAGCAAATAGCAACAAATTGTAAACATTTAATCGAGCAATACTACAGCGTTGACAGCCTCGTTCAGGAAGCAAAAAACATTCTGAGATATTTAGGATATTAAATCTTTAAAACAGCCATCAAGCTCATCACCTTAAACGAGCAGCATATAACGACCATTATCCGGTCAAATTTGCTGCCTGATGAAACTACCTTTGTTACTCCGGACCACTATTATCAGCAGACCGGTACGGAAAAGTGGATAATACCTGGACAAGCACTATCTTGATTAAATTTTTAAACTGAAAAGAAGCGGATTTTGTAAACTATTTGGAATTGTTTACAATTATTGTATAATTTGGAGGCGTAGGCTGACGCCCCGGTGAGACAGGCTATATAGAAATGGCTGATGTGCGCAGGGAGTTGTAAATGAAAAAAAAAGAATTAGACAGTTTAAAGACAGTATTCCACAGATATCCGGAAATTAAGCTGGTATATTTTTTCGGATCAAGGGCTAAACGCTCATATGGGCCGTTGAGTGACTATGATTTTGCCGTCTACTTCGGCGATATAAAAGACAACAGGATGTTCTCCATTAAACTCGATCTCATCGCACAAATAAGCCGCATACTGAAGACGGACAGAGTCGATATCGTTATTCTGAACCGAACGAAAAGCCCTGAACTGAAATATATCATTCTGAAAGAAGGCATTTTGGTTTTCGAAAGAGAACCTTTTAAAGTCATGGTTGAGCCAAAAATCCTGAATGAATATTTTGATTTTCACAAAATACTGTCGAAATATGAGCTTACAAAGGCTCCAGCATGAGCAATATTAAAGCAATCGAGAACAAAATAAGCTCGGCCAGGAAATACTCGGCCATTCTGAAAAGATACAGAGGATTTGCAAAAGAAAAGATATGTAACAATACAGATATAAGGGGCGCCGTCGAACGTTATCTGTATCTTGAGGCACAGTCGGTAATTGATCTGGCTGAGGCAGTAATAGCCCACAATGATTTCAGAAAGCCCACCACAATGAGCGAGGCATTTTATATCCTGAACGAAGAAAAGATTATTTCGAAAAAATTGACCGAAAAACTGGTCAGGATGGTTGGATTCAGGAATGTGCTCGCTCACGATTACGAAGACATCGATTACGACATCGTTTACAAAGTACTGCAAGAAGGATTAAACGATATCGAGGTTTTTCTGAAAATCATATCAAAAAAACTGAACATCACCCGCGCTGAAAAAAAGACTGGGGAAAAGAATTGATGATGCAGGTTACTGAAAAGAACATTAAAAAGCTGGCCGAAGGATGGCTCTTTCCCGTTCCCGAAAGAGCGCCTGCCTTTGGTTTTCCGGAACATAAAGTCAAATGACCGATAAAAATTCTCATAAACAGCACATAGAACACATCACCTGGAACGAGCAGCATATAGCGACCATTATCCGGTCAAATTTCCTGCCTGATGAAACGACCTTTGTGACTCCTGACCATTATTATCAGCAAACCGGTTTCGTCGTTTATCCGAAAGACGGGGTTATCAAGCGCCATGCTCACCTGCCCCTGCAGCGTCATCTGATAGGCACGCAGGAAGCATTGCTGGTCAGGAAAGGCAAAGTGGAGATAGATCTATTTGCCATGGATAAAAGCCCCCTCGGCACCTGGACTCTGGAACAGGGAGACCTCATCCTTCTTGTGGCAGGTGGACATGGCATGCGCTGTCTCGAAGATACGGTTCTCCTTGAAATAAAACAAGGCCCCTATACAGGATTAGTTGAAAAGGAACATTTCTGATAATATCGGTATGTAAGTCACTTGTTACAGAACAAGAAAAAAGTCTTGTTCTTGATTGCCTCGACCATATGCTGCCTAATGGATGTTGCTGCTCAGGATTAATACGCGAGATATGATTATGACAGGAAACATGGGTAGAAAAGATAATGTTTGTTATAGATGATATAATATGGTTGGATAACATCGTTGAAAAACTTGCATGGAAACATCAAGTTTTGACGAATGAGGTTGAGGAAGTTTTAACAGGAAATTGCAGGTTTTTTAAAAAGGAAACCGGCAAAGTTGAGGGCGAGCATCTCTATAATGCGCTTGGTAGAACAGATAATGGAAGATATCTTTCTATATTCTTTATCAAAAAACTGAACAATAAGGCATTAATTGTCACTGCAAGGGATATGAATAAAAGCGAAAGGAAAAGATATGAAAAAAAGTAAACAGATAAAGGATATGTCCATTTACGAAGCTTCTGATTTTTGGGATGAACACGATTTCTCAGAATTCGAAGATGTGGAGGAAGTCAAGGACATTCGTTTCTCATTGACAAAGAAAAAATATATTGGCGTAGATACCGATTTATACTCAAAGATAAAAAAGAAAGCCAGGAAATTGCATACGACTGAAGATACTTTGATTAATGAATGGTTAAGGGAAAAAGCTGAGGCATAAAAAAAGCTATGAAAAATGTCTAAATGATCCCTGTCTCCGAACCATTGGTCACTGCGCGAGAAGTGGAGCTTGTCCTCGACTGTCTGAAAAGCGGCTGGATTTCTTCAGCAGGTAAGTACTTAGAGCGATTTGAGAATGAATGGGCTACCTATTGCGGAATGAAACATGGTATCGCTGTAAGTAATGGAACAACCGCATTACAAATTGCAGTAAGATTATTAGACCTCAAACCCCGTGACGAAGTGATCATGCCCACATTCACCATCATCTCCTGCGCCCAGGCAATAACTTATTGCAATGGCGTCCCCGTTTTGATAGACAGTGACCCTCATAATTGGCAGATGGATGTATCACAGATCGAATCCAAAATAACTACCCGAACCCGCGCCATCATGCCTGTTCACATATACGGACATCCTGCTGATATGGACCCTATATTAGAAATTGCTCAAAAACATGGATTATCTATTATTGAAGATGCTGCTGAAGTGCATGGCGCTGAATACGCGGGACGGAGATGCGGAGGCCTCGGCGACATCAGTGTGTTTAGTTTTTATGCGAATAAATTGATAACAACAGGTGAAGGTGGAATGGTATTAACAAATCGAGATGACCTCGCTGAACAAGCACGTTCTTTAAGGAACCTTTGTTTCCAAAAATCACGGCGATTTTTTCATGATGAATTGGGATATAACTTTCGTCTAACAAATATTCAAGCTGCCTTGGGTGTTGCTCAACTGGAACGGATGGAACAAATTGTCGATCGAAAGCGTGCTATTGCTCATGTATATAATGAACTGCTGAAGGATGTGCCTGGGATCGAACTCCCTGTGGAAGAGCCATGGGCAAAAAACGTCTACTGGGTCTATGGTATTATAGTCAAAGAAAATACAGGAATGAATGCTTTAGATTTTGCCCAAAAATTAGCCCTAAAAGGAATTGAAACAAGGCCGTTCTTTCTGGGAATGCATGAACAACCTGTATTTCATAAAATGGGCCTTTTTGTGGATGAGAAATATCCCGTTGCTGAGCGGCTTGCCCGTCAAGGGCTATATATCCCTGCCGGACTTACAATTCGAGAATCTGAAATAGAACAGGTTTGTGAGGCTATCAGGGATATTCTTACGAATCATTGATTTTAGATGCTGAAACAAGTTCAGCATGACAAAAAATATGGTTCTTTCGTAAAAAAGTTGAAAAGCATTCTAATAACCACAGAGACACAGAGGCACGGAGATTGACATATAAAAAAAGAAGCCATAAAAAAAGAAAAAATATTAATATATTCAAGCTTTTTTGTGTTTGTAATAAATAAAAGAGATATTTGTTCTTATTCTCAGTGTCTCTGTGCCTCAGTGGTTAAAGTTCTCTTTCAATATAAATACGAAAGAGGGATAATTTTTAGAGCATCCCTTGGGGAATTTAAAACACAGGCTAAAGCCTGCGGCTACAAGGTTTATAATGTCCCTCTTAGAATTCAATTTTCAAAAAAAGGCTGGTTTCGAGCCAATCTCGAAACCAGCCGCATCGAAATATTCGTGATTGATATCTATCCCTTCAAAGAGAAGTTCACAATAGGTTGAAGCAATTTCTTAATGGCAGCAAGCCTCGTAATTCCTATAGGGTCTTCCACTAAGGCATTCTTGTGGTACTTCTTTGGGTCGTCAACAACAAGGAAGATGACCCTGTGTATATCTGCATTGAGAAGTTGAGCCTTCGGGTAGGCTGCTTTGATCTCTTCCAGTTTCTTCTTTGCCATCTCAAGCATCTTATCCCTATCACCGAAGTTCAAAGCACCAGTAGGACAGGACTTGACACAAGCTGGTAATAACCCCTCTTTAATCCTGTCAATGCACATGGTGCACTTAGCCAGTCCACCTGTCTTCTCATTCCATCTTGGAATATCCCATGGACATGATTCCCTAATGGCTTTGGCATCGGCTGCCTTTACTTTAACCTTTGGGTTAAAAAGCACAGCACCTGTTGCTTCATCCCTCGTGATAGCCTTAACTCCCTTAGCCTCGGCTGTATAAAAGCATGGTGGTTCAAGACAGTGTCTGCATTGATCAGCAAAGAAATACCATTTCGGTTTCCCATTTTCTTCTAATTCATTGAATCTCACCAACTTGAAGGTGGAGACGGAAAGGTCTTCAGGATTCTGGTGGCTTCCGCGCTGCAAGGTTTTTGTCCCTGGATTCATATTCCATTGTTTACAAGCTATCTGACATCCTCTACATGCTGTGCATTTCGTTGTATCTATAAAAAACGTCTTCCCTGCCATTTATATCACCTCCCCTTCTCTGCCGGCTTGGCCGGTTTCTTTGCTGGCAGCTTCTCCACATTGGCCAGAAAGACCTTATATTCAGGAATGGCTGTATTGGCATCCCCGATGGTTGGGGTGAGCAGGTTTGCACTTTCTCCCCCGTCCTTAGGAATCAGCCAGCCATAGCACCATGGTAGACCAATCTCATGGATTGTCTGGCCAGCAACCTTAAAAGGCTTCCAGCGTTTCGTAACTATTGCAACTGCTTCAATCTTTCCTCTTGGGGATGTAACCATAACACTCTCTCCGTTCTTGATTCCCCTGAGGGCAGATAGCTCCTCACTAATTTCTACAAACATCTGAGGTTCTGTCTCTACCAGATAGGATTGGTACCTTGTCATAAGACCTGTCTGCCAGTGTTCTGTAACCCTGTAAGTTGTTGCAACAAACGGAAATCTCGGATCACAGGTAGTATGCGCATAGTCTTTGAAGAGGGCTGTTGTCGGATTGATCCTCTGTGAAGAAAGGGGATTTTTTTCAAGCGGACACTCAAGGGGTTCATAATGCTCCGGTAATGGCCCATCGGATAACCCAGGGCCAAAGATGGAAGCTACACCATCAGGCTTCATTATGAATGGTAATTTCCCGCCTTCTACTCCCATGGGTGGTGCAGGCCCATCTGGCACATCTCCAACCCATTTGCCTTTTCCATCTGCTCCAACTTCCCATTTAATAACTGCCCTCCTTGGATCAAGAGGATTCCCCTGCGGATCAACAGAGGCACGGCTATATAAGATTCTGCGGTTTACAGGCCATGCAAATCCCCATTTTGGGAAGATATTTGCTGAAGCAACAGATGTTTTATCACGGCGTGCCATCATATTGCCTGCCTCTGTATAGCTCGCACTGTAGATCCAGTTACCGCAAGAGGTCCGACCATCAGCAAGGAGAAATACAAAGGATGGGACCAACGTTCCCTTTTTGTATGCCTTTTTGTCCACAGGATGTTCAGCTATATCCTCAAGGAAGTAACCATTTATCTCCTTTGCAACAAGATGGGTATTGATCTTTCCGTCTGGGGCATAATCCCACTTCAGTTTGAGAATGGGATCAGGAGATGCACCCTTTTCCTTCCCATAAAGTGATTTAATCTTCATATAAAGCTCATGGACAATCTGTCCGTCTGCCTTTGACTCTCCAGCAGGCTCCACAGCCTTATTACGCCACTGAGCTGTGCGGGCACTATCCGAAATGCTTCCTTCCTTCTCAACATACATGGCGGCAGGAAGCAAGAAGACTTCTGTCTTTATCTTTTTAGGGTCCATTCCGGATTCCTTCTTCCAGAAGGAGCTTGTTTCATTCTCAAATATGTCTATATCTACCATCCAGTCCAGTTTTGAAAGGGCCTCTCTTGCATGATGTGCATTCGGGCTGCTACAGGCAGGGTTCATACCCATACAGATAAAACCAGAGAATTTGCCTTTATACATCTCATCGAACATAAAAAGCCATGAGGCATTCTGGCCATCATCAAGCTTTGGTAGCCATTGGTAGCCAAACTCGTTGTCTTTTGTCCCGCTATCCCCATACACAGACTTCAGGAAACTTGCTATATACTTAGGCCTGTTTCCCCACCAGTTAACGCTCATAGGTTCTGCTGTCTTTGGAGTGTTCTTTTCATTGTATTTCGCAAGGCTCACATCTGAGGCCCTAAATGAAGGGTTGTATCCAGGAATAATATGGAAGAGCAGGGCATGGTCAGTAATACCCTGGACATTGGATTCACCTCTCAGTGCATTTACTCCGCCTCCAGCCATACCCATGTTACCAAGGAGCATCTGAACTAATGAGGCTGCACGGATGTTCTGGGTGCCTACCGTATGTTGAGTCCAGCCCATGGCATAGAGCATTGTCCCTACCTTATCCGGTTTCCCTGTGGTTGTATATGCCTCATAGACCTTGATTAAATCTTCCTTTGGAGTCCCGGTGATATTTGAAACAGTGTCTAAATCATAGCGGGAATAATGTTTCTTGAGAAGCTGATAAACACAGCGTTCGTGCTGAAGGGTTGTATCCTTCTTTGGAATACCTTTTTCATCCTTCTCAATTGCCCAGAAGGATTTATCATAAGATCTCTTTTCTGGATTGTAACCAGAGAAAAGCCCATCTTTGAAATCATACTTTTCGCCTACAATAAACGATGCATTGGTATAATTGACTACATAATCCTTTTGAATCAGATCGTTATCAAGGATGTACTTGATAATACCACCTATGAATACGATATCCGTACCAGAACGAAGCGGGGCATAAATATCAGCCTTGGCTGATGTCCTTGTAAACCTTGGATCAACATGGATGATTTTTGCTCCCCTGTCCTTAGCCCTGAGTACCCATTTCATGGCTATGGGATGGTTTTCAGCAGTATTGCTTCCCATGATCAATACACAATCGCTTATGCCTATGTCAGTCCAGCTATTGGTCATCGCCCCACGTCCAAACGACTCTGCCAGAGCCGCTACAGTGGAGCTGTGTCAGAGACGGGCTTCAAATTCTATATAGACAAGACCGAGAGAGCGGAGGAATTTCTGATAAAGCCATCCCTCCTCATTGTTGATATGTGCACTGCCTACTGCAGCTATACCGTTACAGCGATTAACCACCTCGCCTTTTGCATTTTTCTCTATAAAGCTTGCATCCCTGCTCTTTTTAATCCTCTTGGAAATCTCATTCAGAGCCCAGTCCCATGACTTTGTTTCCCATTTTATACTGTTTGGTGCACGATACATAACCTTAGTAAGCCTTTTCGGATTGGTCACCAATTCATACGCCCCTGCACCCTTAGCACAGAGGGCCCCTTCACTCACGGGATGATCAGGGTCACCTTCGATATTGATAACCTTTCCGCCACTGGTGTGCACAATCTGACCGCAGCCTACTGAACAATAGCAACAGACAGTGGTTGTTTCCTTGGCTCCTTTGATCCGGAGTTCAGTGGCATAGGCTTCAACAGGAGTAAGGTCAAACCCTAACTGGCTTAGAGTAGCACCGGCAATGGTTACACCAGAGAGCCTTAAAAAATCTCTTCTTGTAACATTCATAATACTAACCCTCCTTTCTTTAAATTTTATATGGTTAACTGAAGACAAAAATCTGGTGAGAGAATGTGGATTGTTTCTTTCCACCTGTAGGGGTACTTCATGATACAAAATTGTATACTCTCTCTATCCCTAAGTCAAGTTAATATTCCAAAAATTGCTATAAAAATTTCCTATAAAGCCTCTTTTGCTGTAGCCTGTATAACCTCCTTAATATTCCTGTCAAGGAACTCCGGGATATAAGGAATATCTAAGTTTAAAAACCCCGATGTTATCACAGAAACAGCATCTTCTTTAGAGATACCTCTTGACATTAAATATTCAACCTGTTCCTCAGCTATGGGGCCTATAGAGGCTTCGTGAGAGAGCTCTGCCTTTAATGCACCTGCAGAAATCAATTGTGGTATGGCATAAATATTTGCCTTATTGGAGAACACAATTCCACGACAGTCAAGATGTGCTAAACAATAACCTTTTGTCTTTGCAATCAGGTCTCCCCTTGAATAAATCACACTCTCATCTGCAGCTATTGTCCTTGCAACAGATTCGCCTCTCGTGTTCTCTCCTTCGAGGATTATCCTTGAACCAAGATCTATGTAAGAGTCTTTAAGACCATAGACAACCGTGTTGAACTTTGCAGAAGCATTAGCTCCTTTGAGATAAGCAACAGGGAATGCCTGAATGGACTTTACCGGTTTTAAAAGCACATAGTTATTGATAAAGGAACCATCCTCTTCGACAACGATCCATGTTCTTGGCCTTACATTGAAATTTTCTGCCCAGTTATGGATCATTGTGAAGAAAAGTTTTCCGCCTTTCTTGACATAAAACTCGGAGATTCCAAGATGTATCCCTTCGGCATCACTTTTGGACAATGTACAGCCGGTTATTACCTGAAGTTCTGCGCCTTCTTCTACAATGATGATATTGTGAACATTTTGACTTATATAGTTTTCTGCAACCAATAAACATGACTGCACAGGATATTGAGGTTTCTGATGCGGGAATACCCTGATGAAATACCCATGGGTCATATGCAGTGCAGCCTGAGCAGTGTATTTATCCTGATCAACAGGAACTGCCTTCCAGTAATAGTCTTCCATCCAGTCATATTTTCTGAGTGCATCTGTAGTGCTCATTATCTCGAGCTGACCTTCATACGCCTTGTTCAAGTTTTCATAGACAACAGATTGATCAACCTGCATATATGACCCGGACCTTTGTTCTTCCTTTAAATTGATTCCTGTCATAATAGCAGCTTCTTTTGCCTGTTGGGAAAGGCCTTCGAGACTCTCTATCTTCCCCCGTTCAATGTGCTGGGTATAACGCGAAAGGTCTATGTCAGGACCGAAGGCTGCCTTTTTATCTTTTGCCTTCTCAGCTCTTACCTCTACTTCGGAAAGGTATTTATCACTTATCGGCATTCAGCGCACCTCCTGTAACCATGCTTTTTTATCTCTGACAATATATCTCTCGGATTTCCCCTGCAGACTAAATTCCCGTCAACGACTATATACCCCTCATCAGCATTCACGAAATCAAGGATATAGCCAGTGTGCGTTATAATGATGGCGCTCCTCTTCGGGTCTTTTACCTTATCCTTCCCTAACAGTGAATTGATAGCTTCGCCTACGAGGGCTATGTTTTCAATGTCAACACCTGATTCCGGCTCGTCAATGAGGACCAACTCAGGTCTTTGCACCATCAGTTGAAGGAGTTCTGACCGTTTCATCTCTCCCCCTGAAAACCCTTCATTCAGTCCCCTGTCTAAATGGCCCGATAGGTGGAGCTTTTCTATGTGAGAGATAAGCTTTCCCTTCTCAGCTCCATCATTTGACATTATTTCGATCATCTTTCTCAAGGTAACGCCTTTCACTGTTGGAGGTCTCTGGAAAGAAACACCGAGACCAAGATGCGCCCTTTCATAAAGATCTTTATCAGTGACATCCTCTCCCTTGAAATATATCTTTCCCTGCTCAACTCTATATCTCGGGAAACCCATGAGTGTCATGATAAAAGATGTTTTACCAGCACCATTCGGCCCGAATAACATATTGATTTCTCCATAATTCATAGAGAAATGAACACCCTTCAAAACCTGTCTGTCTCCAACAGAGACCCACAGGTCTTCAACATTTAACATCTCTTGCATACTTCACCCCTCCCTTCAAAGGACGATATGTATATTTTTATAATAAATAAAGTAGATAAAAAATTCTTGACTTCCATGTATCTTTGTAGTCTAATTATTTTAGGATTCAAATTATTTTGTATTTTGTAATATTGCCGTCAGGTTTCTTTTTTGTCATTCCCATGGAAGTGGGAATCCATAAAAAATAAACATCTGGATTCCTACTTCCACAGGAATTGACATGAGCCCTTGGCTCACAAATGAGCATAAAAATATCCTTAATGCCCCCTTTGGCAAAGGTCGGTACGACTTTGCTAAAGAGGGGAATTTTCGGGTCAATGACATTGAAGAAAGGGGGGGGGAACCATGAAAAAAATATTAAGTTCTGCA
>VGWY01000084.1 GCA_016873575.1 Nitrospira sp.
CGCTGCGGGAGAGCGAAGGACGGTTTCGTATGGTGCTGGAAAGCTCCATGGATAATTTGTACCGGCGGAACCTTAAGACCGATACCTACGACTATATGAGCCCGGCCGTAGAGCGCATTTTGGGCTATTCCGTAGAAGAGATACTCTCAATGCCGCTCGAGATTGTCGTGAGCATGATGCACCCGGACGATATTGAAAGAGTCAAACATGCTATAGGGGAGGTATTGACCAGCGATAGAGCTGCGTACTTGCTCGAATACCGCTTTAGGCACAAGGACGGTCAGTACCGCTGGCTCGGTGACCTGTTAACCGTGATCAGGGATACGCAAGGGCGTCCGCTCTATTTGGTAGGCAGTGTGCGTGATATCACCGAGCGAAAGCTGGCAGAAAAATTATTGGAAGAACAAACACATCTTTTACGGACGCTCATTAATGGCATTCCAGACATTGTTGCCTTACAAAAACCAGATCACACGATCATATTTTACAACAAGGCAGGGTATGAGTTTCTCAAAAAGCCTCCTGCAGAAGTTGATGGAGAGAAATGTTTTAAGCTTATTGGACGCGATATTCCTTGTGAGATATGTGCTACCAGCAAGGCGAAGGTTAGTAAAAAACCAGAAACGATTGAAAAGTACCTTCCTGATTACAAGATATGGCTGGAAGCGCGTGCAATTCCAGTTTTAGACGAGCAAGATAATGTACAGATGATTGTCGAGATACTTCGCAATATCACCGAGCGCAAGCGGGCGGAGGAAAGAATCATTCGTTTAACACGTCTGTATACAGTGCTGAGCAAGATAAATGAGGCAATTGTTCGTATTCATGAGCCAATAAAGCTTTATGAACAGGTATGCAAAATCGCTGTGGAGGACGGACAGTTCTTCATGGTATGGATTGGCATTGTTGATCAGGAGACCTCTTTTGTAAAACCCATTGCCCATTACGGCCATGAAGAAGGATATCTTGATAATATAAGGATTTCGGTTAACCCTGATATTCCGGAGGGCAGAGGACCTACAGGCACTGCAATTCGGGAAGGAAAATATTTTGTCTGTAATGATATAAAAAATGACCCCCACATGCTGCCTTGGCGTGAAGAATCGCTAAAGCGCGGCTATTACTCTTCTGCATCATTCCCTCTAAAAAAAGGAACACATGTTTTTGGAGCCATCAATTTCTATCTGGGCGAGCCATTATTCTTCAAGAAAGAAGAAGAAGAAGAAGAAGAAGAAGAAGAAGAAGTTATACTGCTTAGTGCGCTTGCTGATGATCTTTCTTTTGCTATTGAGGCTATGGATCATGAAAAGAAACGCAAACAAGCTGAGAAAGAGCTGCATATAGCTCAGGAACGCCTGCAACATCTGATACTTTATAGCCCTGCGGTAATTTATTCCTCCAAGACTTCAGGTGATTACGGAGCCACATTCATCACTGAGAACATAAGACAAATGACAGGCTATGAATCTCGAGAGTTCATTGAAAATCCAGGTTTCTGGATCAGCCGTGTCCATCCTGAGGATAGGCAACGCATTTTAGACGAGTTACCGCATTTATTTGAGCAGGGTAGCTACATGTATAAATACCGTTTCCTGCATAAGGATGGAACCTATCGGTGGATGCATGACGAGATGAAGCTGGTGCGCGACAATGATGGTAATCCGCTTGAGATTGTTGGCTACTGGATTGATATCAACGAGCGCATACGGGCGGAGGAATCTGTAGCAAGAGAGAATCTGCTGAATGAGGCAATTGTGAATAATATACCTGCAGGTATCGCCTTTCTTGATAATGATTTCATCTTGCGTAAATGTAATTATGTTTATTCTGATCTCATCCGAACCTATACACCCTATACCCCAGAAAAGGCCATAGGGATGTCTTACTTTGATTATGCGACTGGGAGCCAACCGCAGGTGGAGGGATGGTTCCAGAAGGTCAGAGACACAGGGATAGTTGAGACAAGATATGGCTTTAAATTAATTCTTATGAAAGATGAAAAAGAGCTGATAACTTATTGGGATACCAGTATAGCCCCTGTGGAAACTCCGGACGGAAAGGTTGAAGGTATCATGATACTTACTCAAGATGTGACTGATCGCAAGAAGACAGAGGAGAAGTTAAAAGAGCAGGCTGAAACTTTGCAGGAACAGGCAGATCAACTAAGGTCTCTGGCATCTCAAATGTCATTGATTGAGGAAAAAGAGCGAAGGTACATTGCAACTGAGTTGCATGATTCCATCGGGCAGAAACTTGCCCTGAGCAAAATGAAATTGGAGGAGCTTCAATCTCTGGCAACTTCCACTAATCTTTTAGATCCTATCAAAGAACTAAATGAACTTATAAAAAAGGTTATTTCACAGACCCGTTCTCTGACATTTGAGATCAGCCCCCCTATTCTCTACGAGCTTGGTTTTGAAGCAGCAGTAAGATGGCTGGGAGAAAACTATCTGAAACAATATGGTATCCGCTTTGAATTCATGAGTGATGGCCAGCCAAAACCATTATCTGATGATACAAGAGTTCTGTTGTTCCAGTCAGTACGAGAGTTGATGGTGAACATTGTAAAACATGCAAATGCGCACGAGGTAACGGCATCCATACAGAGAGAACGCGATAATATGCATCTCACCATTGAAGATGACGGAGCCGGATTTGATATTTCCTCTCTTTCCTACAAGACAACGGAAACAGCCGCATTTGGTCTCTTCAGCATCCGTGAAAGGATGAGGCTTATCGGCGGAAATTTTGAAATTGCGTCCAAGCCTGGAAAAGGTACAAAGGCAACGATATGGGCACCTTTGAAGTTGGGAGGGTAAACGCTGTGTTGTGTTTTGTGAAAAGAAAGATTTCTGATACAACATATGTGATATAATTTTTTATGAAGACTGCTAAAGATACAGCAATTCCTAAAGAACTGCTCTGGGATTACAGAGAACCGCCTGATAATCTCTTATGGAGACTTCAGCGGATAGCGGACTTTTTCCCTGCCTATGGCACCGATAAGGAAAATGTCAAACTTCTTTTTGAATACAGGGAAAAATTGAAACTCGATTACGGGAAGCACAGGCTGATTGAGCTTTATTATGAGGCATGGAATGAAAAAACCTCTTAGAAATATTGACGATAGCAAAATACTTACTTCAGATCAAAAAACATTTCTGCACGAATTTACAAAATCAGAACTCAGAGATGTCTTCAGGCTTACCGGAGGTACAGCTTTAAGCGCTTTTTATCTTGAACACAGACTTTCTGAAGACCTTGATTTTTTCTCATCAGAAAACGTTCCAATGACAGTCATAGAAAAATTCCTAAAATCAATAGACGGCATTACAGGTGTCTCCCTCTCAAAGATTTTTGACAGAAACATATTCAGTCTCAAAATTAGAGACAATAGATTTTTAAAAGTAGAATTTACAAGTTATCAGCTAAAGAACATTGAAGAATGTGCAATAATTGACAATTTGAGGATTGACAGTTTTCTTGATATTACGGTAAATAAACTCTGCGCCATAGCAGACAGATCTGATGCAAAAGATTATATTGATGTTTATTGTGCGCTTAAAAATAGCGAATTATCCCTTAAAGAATTAATGGATCTTGCTGAAAAAAAAATGTGAGATTAAAGGTATAAGAAATGTATTAAAAAGCAGGTTGCTGCAACTACCTGAAGGGGCAAACAAACTTCCGCTTATGGTTGATCTAACCGAGAATGAAATAAAAGCTCTTTTTGAAAAACTAATCAAGGATATTATCACAACTGAAATAGAATAAGTTCCCCTAAAACCTTATAAGCCTTAGGCTCACAAGGAGGGATGAAAATAAAATGCCATATATTCCTCTATTTGGCAAAGGGAGCCTTCCTGCTCCGCCTAAGCGGATCGGGCATTGCTGCAAATTTAATTTGAGATATTAAATATTAAGGGTACCTTTGGATTGAAGTTGGGAGAGTAATATGAGCATAAGGGTAATCCTGTCAGATGATCACCAGATTATTCGTGACGGGCTCAGGTCGTTACTTGAGAAACAACCCGGTATAGAAGTGATTGCAGAGGCAGCAGATGGGAGGACAACAGTGGATTTAGCCACTAAACTGAAACCTGATGTAATAATCATGGATGTTTCCATGCCTGACATGAACGGGATTGAAGCCACTTCAAGGATTATTGAGAAAACACCGAAGATTAAAGTAATTGCACTCTCAATGCATTCAGACAGGCAGTTTATCATCGAAATGCTCAATGCAGGAGCATCAGGATATATATTGAAGGATGCTGCTTTTTCAGAACTGATCAATGCTATTCATGCTGTTATGGCAAATCGTTCATACCTCAGCCCTGAGATAGCCCATATCATGATTGAGGAATTTAAACATATTCTGTCCAAAGAAAAACTCTCTGTATTTTCTATCCTGACACCAAGAGAACGAGAGGTACTTCAGCTTATAGCCGAAGGAAAGACAACAAAGGAAATTGCCTTCAAACTTAAAGTGAGTGTGAAAACCGCCGAGACATACCGGCAAAATATCATGGATAAACTGGATATACACACAATAGCCGGCCTTACCAAATACGCCGTCAGGGAAGGACTAACGACGCTGGGGGAATAAACCTACTATAGAAGTGTTAGGTACACTACACTAAAATATGCTGCCAAGAGCAAATGTGTATTCCTTCCCTTATATATGTATTAGGGCCACCGTAGATAAGAAAGGGCTTTATCGGCGGGGCACCGGCAAATTTCATCCATTTTCGTATGCCTGAGAAATAATCAGGTGTGACCGTCTGTCCTGACTTTATTTCCACCGGGATTAAGGTTTCTCCCTGTTCGATAAGAACATCAATCTCATTTCCGGTGTTGTCTCTCCAGAAAAAGAGATTGGAAGTCAGTCCTCTATTGAACCTTGATTTTACCATTTCACTTACAACGAATGACTCAAATAGGGATCCCTTCATTGGATGAAATGACAAATGTTCCGGCCCCTGAATATTTATAAGCCATGACGCCAGCCCCGTATCATAAAAATAAACTTTGGGAGTTTTCACTAGACGCTTGCCAAAATTTCTGTAATGAGGATAGAGGAGAAAAACTATATAACTTGCTTCAAGGACGGACAACCATGCGCGGGCAGTGTTATGGGTAATCCCGCAATCATTGGCAAGACCTGAAAGATTAATTAATTGTCCTGTACGTGCTGCACACATACGAAGGAACCGCTGGAAGGTGCTCAGCTCCCTGATATTCATCATCTGCCTAACATCACGTTCTATATATGTCATTACATAATTCGCATACCAATCTGAAGGCTGTACTTTCCTGTCATATAAGGCAGGGTATAACCCCTTGTATAACAGGTTGTCGAGATTTCTGAAGACTTTCCCTGTTTTCGACAATTCCTTGAAGGAAAAAGGCAGAAGTTGCACCAAACCGACTCTTCCCGCGAGTGTCTGAGTAATGTTCGATAGCATGCCGAACTGCTGTGAGCCTGTTAGTATGAACAAACCTGGACGATTGTCCAAATCAACTATTGTTTGAATGTAGGAGAAAAGAGACGGACACCTTTGAGCTTCATCCAGCAGCAATCCATCCGGGAACCTTACCAGAAAACCGCGAGGGTCTCTTTCGGCAAATTCACACTGGTCTGGGTCTTCAAGAGAAACATATGGCTTTCGTTTGAATGTAGCCCGTGCAATCGTGGTTTTACCTGACTGTCTGGGACCTGTTATAGCTACTACTGGATAACCTCCAGCAAGCTTTAAAAGCGTTTTTTCAGCGGCACGTGGTATCATTTCATTATTTTATAGATATTTTACAAATTGTCAATACAATTGACATTTTGTAAAAAGTATTTAGGAACTCCAACATAAATCTTGCGGAAATATGTCATTTATGTTTGTCAGGAATCCTTCCGATTCCCCCTTAGAAAAGGGGATCAGGTATTTCGAAGCCCTTTCTCAGGTACTTACCTGATTGTGCAAACCTCTTAAATACGTTATTTTTAAATCAAATGAACCAAGAAAAGGATAATGACATGAAGGAAAGAAAAACTGTATTGATTGTTGAGGATAATGACGACATGCGGGCTGGAGTATTAAAGTTGCTCGTCTCTCAATTCCCGGACGTTGTCTTTTTAGAGGCAAAGAGCGGGGAAGATGCTGTATCCATAATATCCTCCCGGAAACCAAATGTTGTCCTTATGGACATCGGGTTACCGAAGATGAGCGGCATCGAGGCGACACGGCATATTAAGAAAGCCCTACCAAATGCGACAGTAATAATGCTTACAATCCATGTAGAGTCTGTATATAAAGATGCTTCTTTCTCTGCCGGTGCAAGCGATTATGTGTCCAAGCAGGATATGAGGAAAGAACTTATACCTGTTTTAGAAAGGTTATTGGGTTAGAAAGAAAATGAAAAAAGATAAATCAACAAAGAAATATGCTGTCAAAGGACTCGAAAAAGAAATCACCAAACGCAAGCGCGCACAGGAGGTATTGCACACAAGCGAAGAGCGTTATCGCACACTTGTGGAGAATATAAGCCTCGGAGTTACCCTCATCGACACCGACTATAAAATAATGATGACCAACGCCACAATTGGCAGATGGTTTAATAAGCCACCCAGTAATTTTATTGGTAAAAATTGTTTCAGGGAATTTGAAAAACGCCGTGCAATCTGCCCCCATTGCCCCGGAGTAAAGGCAATGGCTACCGGACAGACCACGGAGGTCGAGACCCGAGGCGTTCGAGATGATGGCAGCCATTTTTTGGTTCGGGTTCAGGCCTTCCCACTCCTAAACCAAGATGGTACGGCACAAGGATTCATTGAGATCGTCGAAGATATCACCGAACGCAAACGGGCTAAGGAAGAGTATAAAACTATCATTGGCACATCTATAGATGGTTTTTGGATTACTGATATGCAGGGACATTTCCTTGATGTGAATGATGCCTATTGCAATTTGATAGGTTATAGTCGTGACGAACTACTAAAACTGAGCATACCGGATATCGAAGCAGTTGAAAAGCCGGAAGAGACCGCAGCACACATACGAAAAGTAATGGAAACTGGTGGGGATCGTTTCGAAACCCGTCACAGATGCAAGGACGGTAGAATTGTTGATATTGAAGTCAGTGTCAACTATATGAAAGAAGCCGGGCAGATGTTTGTATTTCTTCGCAACATCACTGAGCGCAAGAGGGCAGAAGAGTTGCTGGCTCAGTTGGCTTTGGTGGCCGAACAGGTCGGCGAAGGGGTTGCCTCATCTGACATGGAGGGGAAACTCAACTTTGTTAATAGAGCCTTTGCCGTGATGCATGGATATACTCCGGAGGAATCGGAGAGATTGATTGGTAAACATCTCAGCATTTTTCATACATCTGAACAGCTCGAACATGAAGTCAAACCCTTTATTGAAGAGATAAAGAGTAAAGGATATGCGCATCGTGAAATTGGTCATGTGCGCAAAGACGGAACAATATTTCCAACTGAGATGACAGCTACCATCATGTATGACAAGTCCGGCATCCCAATAGGATTTACAGGCATTGCCCGCGATATAACTGAGCGCAAGCAAATGGAAAGGGCTTTGCAGGAATCTGAAAAAAAATACCGAGGTTTGTATGATTCATTGAAAGATGGAATAGTCATGGTTGATATGAAAGGTAATATTCTTCAGTGTAATAATGCATATGCGGATATGCTTGGATATTCGCATGATGAAGTTAAGAAACTTACGTATCAGCAATTAACCCCTCCAAAATGGCATAAAATGGAAGCCGATATTGTCAGTGATAGGATAGTAAAAACCGGTTATTCTGATCTATACGAGAAGGAATATATCAGAAAAGATGGAACAGTATTTCCTATTGATCTAAGAGTATGGTTAATCAGGGATGAATTAGGCGAAGCTACAGGAATGTGGGGCATCATAAGGGACATCACCGAGCGCAAACGGGCGGAGGATGCGTTACGGGAGTCGGAAGAAAGATTCAGAACCATCTTTGATACTGCATCAGATGCTATTATCGGGGCAGATGTAGATACAAAGAGGCTCAATCCAAAAATAGCCAATAAAACGTTTTGTCAAATGCTTGGCTATAATCTTGATGAAATAGCAAATCTCGGGCTCGAGGATATTCATCCCAAAGAGGATCTGCCGCGGGTTGTTGAACAATTTGAAAAGCTTGCGAGGAGAGAAATTTCAGTTGCTCCGGACATCCCTCTTAAAAGAAAAGACGGGACTATTTTTTATGCTGATGTCAGTACCGCTCCAATAGAATTAGCAGGTAGGACATATCTCATAGGTATCTTTAGAGATACCACCGAGTGCAAGCGCGCGGAGATGGAATATAAAACCATTATTGGCACTTCTATAGATGGTTTTTGGATTGTAGATATGCAAGGGCATTTCCTTGATGTGAACGATGCCTATTGCCGTTTGACAGGCTACAGCCGTGAAGAACTACTGAAAATGAGCATACCGGATATCGAGGCAATAGAGAAACCAGAAGAGACTGCCCAACGCATCCATCGGATAATGGAGACTGGCGGAGACCGCTTTGAAACACGTCACAGGTGTAAAGATGGGAGAATTGTTGATATTGAGGTCAGTGTCAACTATGTGAGAGGTGATAGAGGACGTTTGTTTGCCTTTCTTCGCGACATCACCGAGCGCAAACTGGCTGAGGAGAAAGTCAAAAAACTGAATGAGGAGTTGAAGCGTAACGTGGCACAACTCGAAGCAGCTAACAGGGAACTCGAAGCCTTCTCATATTCTGTTTCACATGACCTGCGAGCACCACTACGGCATATCTCAGGATTTGTGGAGTTACTGAAGAAGGATGCCTCTAAAACTCTAAATGAAAAAAATCAGCACTATTTGAATGTAATCTCTGATTCAGCAAAACAGATGGGTATGTTGATTGATGACCTATTATCTTTTTCACGTATGGGACGCACTGAAATGAGGAAAACAAAAGTCAATCTTGGGAGTCTTCTAAAAGAAGCTAAGTCAGAGCTACAATCCGAGATGCAAGGAAGGGATATTGTCTGGAATATTGATGAGTTACCTGAGGTTTACGGGGATCCTGCAATGCTTCGACTTGTATTGGTTAATCTTATCTCTAATGCATTGAAATTTACCCGTCTACGGCCACAGGCAATCATAAAAATTGGATGTTATTGTGAAGATACGTGTTTTGAAGAGACCCAAGGTGTTATGGAAGCAACACCCTACCCTCTATCCCCTCCCCTCAAGGGAGGGGAAATAGACGAAGAATCCAGTCTCAAGGGAGGGGAACACACCCCTGCACCCCTCTCAAGAGGGGACAAATCTCCCCTCTCCACTGGTGGGAGAGGGTTGGGGAGAGGGGGATTTATTGATGAAGATAAGGAAATTGTATTTTACGTCAAGGACAATGGCGTTGGGTTTGATATGAAATACGCAGATAAACTTTTTGGTATATTCCAACGCCTACATCGGCTTGGCGAGTTTGAAGGCACAGGCGTGGGACTGGCTAATGTCCGGAGTATCATCCAACGGCATGGTGGTAGAACATGGGCAGAAGGTTCAGTTGGTAATGGGGCAACATTTTATTTTTCGTTGCCGAGAAAACTGGAGGTTTAAATGATTGAACTTAAACGTATTTTATTAGTTGAGGATAATCCTAATGACGTGGAACTCACGCTTGAAGGATTGTCTGAATATAACCTCGCAAATGAGGTTGTGGTTGCCCGTGATGGTGCAGAGGCTCTGGACTATCTTTATCATCGGGAACAATTCGCAGATCTTCCTGATGGAAATCCAGCAGTAATTCTCCTTGATCTCAAGCTACCCAGAGTGGATGGTTTTGAGGTACTGCGAATAGTCAAATCTGATGAGAAATTAAAACTCATTCCTGTAGTGGTTCTTACATCTTCTCGTGAAGAAAGGGATCTGGTTGAAAGTTATAAACTTGGTGTAAATGCATATGTGGTAAAGCCGGTTGACTTTCACGAGTTTACTGATGCTGTTAAAGAATTAGGGATATTCTGGGCACTCATAAATGAGCCACCGCTGGGAAGTGTAAGCAAAAAGAAAATATCATAAGGCAAAAGTATGAAACAACCATTGAGAATCCTTTATCTTGAGGATGACATCACAGATGTAGAACTTATTAAATCAACCCTTTTAGACGGCGGAGTTGATTATAATTTAGTGCATGTTGCAACAGAAACCGATTTTATTAACGCTATTAAAAAAGAGACTTTTGAT
>VGWY01000085.1 GCA_016873575.1 Nitrospira sp.
AAAGCTTGAATATATTAATATTTTTTCTTTTTTTATGGCTTCTTTTTTTATATGTCAATCTCCGTGCCTCTGTGTCTCTGTGGTTATTAGAATGCTTTTCAACTTTTTTACGAAAGAACCATAATTTTGAAGTTCACTATCCAATACCACTCATTTACTACTCGATACTGCTGCGAGAGCCTTTTTATATCGTCTCTTGAAGAACTCCCTCTTGAGAGGGCTCATCCTATCAATAAAAAGGAGTCCGTTAAGGTGGTCTATTTCATGCTGTAATGCCTTGGCAAGCAAGCCAGTCCCTTCTATCTCTACAGGATTCCCTTTCCGATTCAGTGCCTTTACAAGGACCTTTTCTGCCCGTTTGATGGTTGTCATATATCCTGGGATACTCAGACATCCCTCTTCTGTTTCAACAGTACCTTCTTTTTCAACAATGTGTGGGTTTATGAGCACAATAAGTGGCCTTTTTTCTTCCTGGATACTGATATCTATTACGCATAATTGTTTCAAAAACCCTACCTGATTTGCTGCGAGCCCTACACCCCGTGCTACATACATCGTATCTATCATATCATCTATAAGATGCTGGATGCTGTCGTCAATATCCTCAATAGGTTTAGTCTTTTCTTTAAGAATCTTTTCGGGGTATCTTACTATCTCAAGTACGGCCATATATAATTATAAAATATTTTAAGAAATATTTGTTTAACTGGAAAATGCAATTAACCACAGGACACAGAGAAAATTTAAATAATAAAAAGGGTTCTTCAGGAAATTGTATGGAGTACCCCCTTTGGCAAAGGGGGTGAGGGGGAATTCAAACAAGGCCGGGCAATCAATCGGTGATGACATCTCTCAGACCGATGACCTCCTAAATCAGATACAGGATCAGTCAGATGAGATAAGAGACCTTCTGTTTGATCTGGAGGAGAGTGAGTAAAGAAGGATTAGAGGGGTAAGGATTAAGGGGTAGGGTGCTCCTTTAATAACTTGCGGCATTCCTCAAGCAGGTTTTTGGTTTCATTGTCGGCATTATTGGTTTCTAATGCTGCTTCGAGCAGAGATTTGGCATATTCGTACCTTTTAATTGAGATTAAATCCTTTGCACAGTCAGAAAAATATTCTGTACATCTTATATTAATATTCCTGAGTGTGTTGACAGTCTTCAGCCCCTTCTCTTTCTCTCCAGAACAGAAGTAAGCGAATGCAAGTCTTAATAAAATACGGGGATTTGAAGGGTCATTCATCAGGATTTTCTCAAGAAGAGGTATGGTTATCTCTGCATCACCTGTGTAAATCTCACAGTGTGCATATAAAATAACTGCGTCTTTATAATTAGGATCAAGCTCTACTGCTTTCTTTAATGAAATGCGGGCATCCTCATATTTGCCTAAACAAAAGCAGCAGTGTCCTATACCATAGTGGGCCTGTGTACGTTTCGGTTCTATCCGGGCTACCTTTTTCCAGTGCTCCAGAGCCTCTTCATGCAATCCGAGTTCCATTGCCTGGATAGCAAGTTCACGTATGGCTAAGACATCGTTTTCCCCGTCTTCAGCAAGTTTCTTCTTCCCTAATTCATAGTATTCTTTACCTTTTTGCAATAATTTCCCCGTATCAAGTTTCCCGTAATGATGTATTGGTATGTCGCATTGTTCAAATGGTAATCCATACCGTAGCAAAGAATACTCAACCATTTCATGAATAGGTTTTTCAAATCGAATTCTTTCATCTTTCCGGAAAAGTCTTACTTTCATGCTTGGAAACCAGCCTGTGCCAGCTTCTTCATTTAAGTATTGCCCTTCATTACCAACCCAGCCAACTGCATTTATTGGGGTCACATAATTTCTTGTTGTAATACGATATGCAACTATCCTGTCGCCAGATTTCCTTACCAATTTCTTAACTGAATCGAAATCAGAAGGGGCGATTGCCTCATCGGCATCAAGGATCAGTATCCATTTGCCTGAGGCTTTTTCAATGGAGAAGTTTCTTGCATCTGAAAAATTGTTGTTCCACGGAAAATCAAATACTTTTACTCCAAATGCCTTTGCCAGGTCTTTTGTTTTATCAGTAGAGCCTGTGTCAACCACTATCATCTCATCAACAAGAGGCTTAATTTTTTTAAGACATGACCCGATATTGTCCTCTTCATTTTTTACAATCATACAGAGGGAAAGAGTATCTTTTGAGGATGTATCAACTTCCCGTGCCCCGACCTTCGCTCTCAGCTTGATGGCAAGAAAGAGGGCTTTGTTATCCGCACCTGGCCAGGTAATCAGCTCTTCTGCGAGATTAAGTGCATCTTCATATTTTTTATTCTTGTTGAGGGTATCAATGAGCATATATTTCAGTCTCTTGTTCGATGGATAGAGGGACACTGCATCCCTTAAAACTGCCTCAGCCCTCTCAGACCTATCAAGGGAATTTACTGCGAAATTGTAATTATCTATTATGTCTTTTGTTGTTGGTGAGAGGACAAATGCCTTCTCAAAGAGGTTGAACGCATCCTCTCTTGACTGAATATTATCACCCCTGATATCAGTGAACCACTTTTAGGCACCAAGATTTGTATATGCTTCACCGAACCCCCTGTCATGTTCAAGGGCTTTCTTAAAGAACTCTTCTGCATCAGTATATCTTTCCTTCCTGGAGGCGATAAGACCTTTCAGATTCCATGCCTTTGCTGAGGAGCTGTTTAATGTAAGTGCCTCATCTGCATATTTTTCAGCCTCTTCATAGTGTCGTTTCCCCTCTTTGCAATATCCAAAGAGTTCAAGCCACCTGAAGTTATCGCTGTATGGCTCGCCGGACATGAATTTTTCTTTAGACATGTTCTCAAGAATATAGATAACATCATCATATTTGTTATTCTCAATCAGTAGTTCCGAAAGGCTATAAAGTATCCGTTCATTAACGGGAAATCGTTCCAATACCTCAAGAAGAACCTCCACCGCATCACCAATCTGCCCTTTCTGGCTTAATTCATCAGCAAGCTCAATTGAATTAATGATGAGTAATTTTTGACCAGTGATACTTTTTTCATCTACGTACTTCCATTTGTTCGTGAATTTCCTTTTATCCAGAAAAAGTATCTTATTCTTTCCTGCATTTTGTTTTTCCTCTTCGAAGTGATGTACAAACACATCCACTGTAATGAAGTTTTTATATCCCTCTATGACAGATCTAATGGAGTAATCGTCATCTGCAAATTCATAAGTCTGAAAACTTTCATCAAAAAGCCCAATCTTTTCAATTAATTCCTGTTTGAATAACATACAGATACCTTCTATTTTCCTCGAAGGGACACGGCGGTATCTGTTCCTTTCCCTGAATTCCTTCGCAAACTGGTTGAGATAATCCAGAGAGGTGTAATCTGTCTTTGCAATCCTTTGTTGGCCTTCTACATTCACTGTCATTGGACCTACAATCCCGATGTCGTCTGAACTATTCAGACATTCAAGCATTCCGGAGAGCCAGTCTTCAGTAACCACAACATCGTCGGTCAAGATTAAGATATATTCACCTGATGCGGCTTTTATGCCTCGATTGCAGGCAGAGGAAAATCCCCCCTCACCCCCTTTTTCCTCAACAATCCTATAATTCTTATTTTTCTTAACAAGTTTCTTCAACAACTTATCCGATCTGAATATTGGATCAGCAGGCACAAAGATAATCTCATGTTTCTCCGGCGTATACTTCCTGATGCTTTTTACACACTTTATTGTGTGTTTCTGCCCAGGAGAGATGAGAAAGACAATAGAGACCATACCTTCAATTTTTTGTTTCTTAAATGCTTTTGATGTTTCTTTCTGTTCACATTGTTCTCTGTGTTTTTCAGATTCAGATAATGTATCTTGAGTTCCTTTCATTGATTCAGGAATGGAAGTTGATGGAACTTGACGATATTGTTGCCCTAAAATAGCTGATTTTTGATTTAGCAATTTTACTTTCATATGACTAAAACTAAAAGTTGGATTATCAGGAGACTTTTGTTCTAAGGTTTGTAAAAGTGATAAAGCATGGTCTACATCTTCAAGTGTTACTAAATACCTCTGGACATACTTCTCAGAAATGGAGATGTCTTCCTGTATCCTCTTGTCAAGGTTTCTATGTTCAACACTTTGAGAGGAAAGGAGATACAGCCCTAAAAACTTAGGGATATGGAGCATTTTTATATCTTCAGCAATCCGTAACCAGAATTCCCAATCACCGGATGAATTAAAGGTTTCATCAAAATAACCATATTTTTCATGCAGTGATTTTCTCCACATAGGCTGAGGTCCCATAAAACAGGCAAGGGTTAAAAGTTCTTTGCTGTAATCTAACCACAGGAATGCGCCTACAGGAGTATGATTCTCGAAAGTTTCATTTTCTGTTTCTGTGATTATCACATCTGCATATACAAGTCCTATCTCAGGAATTTTATCGAGGATGTTGACCATAACTTCAAATGCATCATGACGATGACGGTCGTCTGTATTTGCATTGGTAATATATTTTCCAGATGCAGCCCTGATACCACGGTTCCATGCTGCGTAAACCGTTTCACGTTCCTCAGTTTTAATATAATTAATGTTGGGATATCTCTGTTGAAATTCTTTTACAATAATGTCTTCATTCTGCTGTGAACCACTGTTGACAACAATTATTTCAAGTTCACCTTTCTTATAAAGGGTTTGATTTATTAAGTCTTCAAGACAACCCCGAATAAACTTCTCTGAATTATATGTGGAAACGATTGCAGAAACCTTGATCTCCTTTTGGCCATCTATTTGCTGGATATCATCAGAAGATACAGTCTTCAATAAAGTGGATTCTTCCAGTTTTTTTGAGCTTGAACTATTTCATTATCTTCAGGATATTTTTGTAAATAAGATGAATAGAGTCTTTTCGCTGTAACATGTTGTTCAAGTGATGATAATACCTCTCCGCATTTAAGTACTATATTGCGGTCGTTGGGATTAATTTCCAATGCCTCGGTATAACTTTCCAGTGCTTTATCAATATCGCTATTCTCCCAGAAGATGTCACCCATTTTTAATTTCAGTCCAGCCTGAAGATGGAGCAATTCTTGAGAATCAGGATATTGTTTTAAAGCATCCGAAAGGGCAATTTCAGCCTCTTCAAGTTTTCCCGAATCAATTAAATTCCTAATCTCAGCGATTTTTTTATCCATGATATTTGTCTAATATACATCATATTTTCATTATGTGTCCATAAATCTGCCAGTGTCTGACCTTATCGAATACCCCCTTAGCCTTTGCAAAAGCGATTGCACTTCACTATCTTCTGGATTATTTTTCAGATATCCCTCAAAAATATCCTTAGCCATTGGAACTGAAAAATAGAGATAGACAATCTAACACCCTGATATATTTGTCATTGCGAGCACCCGAAGGGTGCGTGGCAATCTCTTTGCAAAAAGGCGAGATTGCTTCGTTTCACTCGCAATGACAGTTTCTATCTCTATTTTTGGGCATGGTTAGTAAAAACTTTGAAATAAAAGAATAAAATTGTGTAAAATAGTTGTTATTTTGAATTCCTGAAAAGGAGGGTTTGTCAAGATTATCAATTTTCATTCAAAGGAAGAGAGGGAGATTTACCGGCACAGTACCTCCCATATAATGGCTCATGCGGTGAAGGAGCTCTTTCCCGGAGTAAAACTCGCAATAGGTCCTGCTATAGATGAAGGGTTTTATTATGATTTTGATTTAGCGAGGGCATTTACACCTGAGGATCTCATTTTGATTGAGAATAAAATGTCGGAAATCATTCAACGGAACAATCCATTTGTGCGTAGAGTTGTGCCACGGGAAGAAGCAATCGAGCTTTTTAAAAAAATGGGCGAGGATTATAAAGTTGAGCTTCTTGAGAAGATACCAGATGAGGAGATCTCTCTCTACGAGGAAGATGGATTTATAGACCTCTGTAGGGGACCTCATCTTGACTCTACAGGACTTGTTACTGCCTTTAAGCTGCTGAGTATCGCAGGTGCCTACTGGCGCGGAGATGAGAAGAATAAGATGCTCCAGAGGATATATGGAACATCATTTACCGATGAGAAGGATTTAGAAGATTATCTTCATTTTCTTGAAGAAGTTAAGAAGAGAGACCACAGGAGGCTTGGAAGGGAGCTTGACCTGTTTAGCATTAGTGAAGAGATTGGGCCTGGACTTATCCTCTGGCATCCAAATGGCGCGATAATAAGAAGGACAATAGAGGATTTCTGGAAAGACCAACATTTCCTATCAGGGTACAAAATCCTTTATACGCCCCATATCGCAAAGCTTCAATTATGGGAAAAAAGTGGCCACCTCGATTTTTACAGGGAGAATATGTATTCGCCAATGGAGATTGAAGGGATAGATTATGAGCTAAAGCCGATGAATTGTCCTTTCCATGTCCACATCTATAAAACGTCACTCAGGAGTTACCGTGAACTCCCGATACGATATGCTGAGTTAGGTACGGTTTACCGGTATGAACGTTCAGGTGTCCTGCATGGCCTTTTGCGTGTCAGGGGTTTTACGCAGGATGATGCACACATATTCTGCAGGGAAGACCAGATAGAGGATGAGATATTGAACGTTCTCGATTTTACCCTCTTTATCCTGAAGACCTTCGGGTTTGAAAAATATGATATTTACCTTTCAACAAGACCTGAAAAATACGTTGGCAGCCTAAACAACTGGGAGAGGTCAACGAATGCCCTGGAAAGGGCACTTGAGATAAAAGGACTTTCTTACGAGATAGACATAGGAGAAGGTGTTTTCTACGGGCCCAAAATAGATATCAAGGTCAAGGATTCACTCAATAGGCCCTGGCAGTGCAGTACCATACAGGTTGATTTTAACAACCCTGAAAGATTTGATGTTACGTATAGAGGGAGCGATGGGAGAGATCATAGACCGATCATGATACACAGGGCATTGATGGGGTCTTTAGAGAGGTTTTTTGGTATACTGATAGAACATTATGCAGGGGCATTCCCTTTATGGCTGGCACCGGTTCAGATTGAGATTCTGACTATTGCTGAGAGGCATACTCAATATGCAATAGAACTATCAAAAAGGCTGCGACCAGAAGGAATCAGGATAGAACTGAATCTTGAGAATGAAAAGATTGGTTATAAAATCAGGAATGCCACTATAAGAAAAGTGCCATATTTGGTTATAATAGGCGATAGAGAAATGGCTGGGGAGAATTTGACTATACGAAAGCGCAGTGGTGAAAATATAGGGCCAATCAAGATAGATGATTTTATAGGAATCATCAGAGACAAAATAAGAAATAAGAGTCGTGAGCTTTAATTGTTATTGATATGGTAAAATCCTAAAGCCTCGATACGAAATTCTAAACAAATAAATTCATTTAGGTTTAGATACGAGAGGATGTAATTTAAAATTCAGGAGGTGAAAGCATAAGCAAAAATATAAGAATCAACGAACAGATAAGGGCGAAAGAAGTCAGGCTTATTGATGCTGATGGAAAGCAGCTTGGTATAATGCCAGTCATCAATGCATTAAAGATTGCCGAGGAGAGAAGTCTGGATCTTATTGAAGTCGCTGCCAATGTTGTCCCTCCGGTCTGTAAAATACTCGATTTTGGGAAGTACAGATACCAATTAAGTAAGAGACAGACGCAGAGAAAAACAACAGGACTCAAAGAGGTGAAGATAAGGCCACAGATAACCGAACATGATCTTGGATTAAAGGTGAAAAGCATTCGACGGTTTCTCGATGAAGGGGATAAGGCAAAGGTTACGATGTCCTTTCGAGGCAGAGAGGTCATCAGGAAAGACCTCGGCATGAAGATTTTCGAAAAGATACCTCAATTACTTATAGGAAAGTTTAATATTGAACAGTCAGCAAAACTTGAGGGTAACAGCATAACAATGGTCATTGCACCAAAATAAATAATCGTTAGACGTAAAGGGTAAGGCGTAAGGGGATTAGAAAATCTTCTTACACCTTACGCCTAACGCCTTACGCTTAAAATGGTTGGAGGATAAGATGCCTAAGCTGAAAACACATAGAGGGGCAGCAAAAAGATTTAAGATTACTGGTACAGGGAAAATAAAGAGGCACAGTGGTTATAAAAGTCATCTTCTTACAGGGAAACCTGCAAAGAGGACGAGGAGACTGAGGACGGCAACCTTGGTTTCAAAGAGCGAAACTGTTAATATTAAAAGGCTTTTACCATATATGTAAGCTGTTAGCAGATAGCAGTTAGCTGTTAGTTTCTAACCGCTGACCGCTAATCGCTAACCGCTTGATGAAGAGGAGGATTCAATGCCAAGGGCGAAGGGTGGATTTAAGACAAGGAGAAGAAGGAAAAAGATATTAGAACAAGCAAAGGGCTATTATGGCTCTAAGAGCCGTCTTTATAGAGTTGCAACAGAAGCCGTTGATAAGTCACTGCTGTATGCATACCGTGACCGAAAGGCGAAAAAGCGTGATTTCAGGTCGCTCTGGATCATAAGGATAAATGCTGCTGTTCGTGCGCTCGGGCTTTCGTACAGTCAGTTTATAGCAGGGCTGAAAAAGGCCAACATCCAATTAGACAGGAAAGTACTTGCTGATATGGCATATCATGATCCTCAAGGATTCCATCAGCTCGTAGAGACTATAAAGGTTCAGCCTGCCTCTTAAACCAATAATACAATTAACCACAGAGAACACGGAGGAAAAGATAATGAGTGCACAGAGCAATTTATTAGTTTTAAATATTTCTAATGTTCTCTGTGTTCTCAATAATATCTCTGTGACCTCTGTGGTGAGACTTTTGCAAGAGCCTATTGATGCTTGATATCGCTTCTCTCAAAAAGTCATTCCTCAATGATTTACAAGCTATCACTAATCTGTCCCAACTCCAACAGCTCAGGGTAAAATATTTAGGGAAAAGGGGGCTTGTTACTTCTGAACTGAAGGATCTCTCCGCAGTTTTACCTGAGTTAAGACCAACGTACGGCAAAATAATCAATGAGATTAAAAATTTTATCATTGATGAGATAAATAAGAGAGAAGATGTTCTGAAAAAAGAAGAATATGAAAAACGGACCCTTTCAGAGGCAATAGACATAACCCTTCCTGGTAAATTTACCCCATTCGGGAGAGAGCATCCTGTTCATGCAATCCTTTCTGAAATAACAAGTATATTTACTTCAATGGGTTTTGAAGTTGCAGAGGGGCCTGAGGTAGAACTTGACTATTATAATTTTGAAGCCTTAAACATGCCCAAAGATCATCCTGCGAGAGACATGCAGGATACATTTTATATCTCTGATGAAGTCATCCTGAGAACCCATACTTCACCTGTCCAGATAAGGGTTATGGAGAAGATGAAACCACCCTTGAAGATCGTTGCTCCAGGCAAGGTGTATCGCTGTGATGCAGACATTTCGCATACTCCAATGTTCCATCAGGTAGAGGGATTTATGGTTGATACAGATATTGCCTTCAGCGACCTCAAGGGAATACTGGAATCATTTATCCATAGCGTTTTCGGTGGAGATACACCTGTACGATTCAGGCCGAGTTTTTTCCCGTTTACAGAACCAAGTGCTGAAGTTGATATAGGTTGTTTTTCATGTTCTGGAAAAGGATGCAGGATATGCAAGAATACAGGATGGTTAGAGATTTTGGGTGCTGGTATGATCAATCCAAGGGTATTCGAAATGGTTGGATATGACCCTGAAATGTATTCGGGGTTTGCCTTTGGTATGGGTGTTGAAAGGATAGCGATGCTGAAATATTCGATAGATGATATCAGGCTGTTCTTCGAGAATGATTTACGGTTTCTGAGGCAGTTTTAACCAGAATTAAAGTGAACAAGGAAGGTATAATATTTTCGCTCATTCTCGGTCGTACCGACCTCCGAGGGCTTTTGCCTCTTGATTTTCAAAATAATTATTTGACTATCGGCAAAAGAATCCGCTCAAATACTATACCTTCCTTGGATATAAGTTTAGGATTTAAATAAATGCGAGTCCCATATGAATGGTTGAGAGAATTTGTTGCTGTTGAGGCTTCTCCGGAAGAGGTAGCTGAAAGGCTCACCATGACCGGTCTTGAGGTTGAGGCAGTGGAGTCTGTGAATGGCGATACTGTTTTTGAGGTTAATGTTACACCGAACAGGCCTGATTGTCTTAGTATCATAGGCATTGCCAGAGAGGTGGCTGCATCTTTTAAGACCCAGTTGAAAATACCTCCCCATGACATAAAAGAGAAGATTC
>VGWY01000086.1 GCA_016873575.1 Nitrospira sp.
ATTCTCGATACGAGTCTCGGAATCGAGTCGTACCGACTTCGCTGAGAGTCGCTCCGACCCGACAAGCGGGAATGACACACAATGTAGCCTTACTTGTGAACTTCTTAGTATTTCTTTAAGGAGGTAGCCTTCATGAAGGTTTTTGCATATGCATGTATCTTCCTTTTATTACTGTCACTCATTTTTATTGTACATGCTGATAATGCCCTTTCCCAAAGTATTGGCGATTGCAGCGTTTGCCACAAATATCTGGCAAATAAACAATATGTCCATACAATCATGCAGTCCGGATGTACTGCCTGTCATACCGAGCCACACAACAAAAAAGCAAAATTTACCAAAGGACTTTTAGCATCTCCAACAGAAGTATGTTATGCATGCCATGATAGGACAAAATTTGAAGGCACTGTTGTGCATGGCCCTATTAAAAGTGGTATGTGTACGGGTTGTCACGATCCCCATTCTTCAGATGCTCCAAATCTCTTAAATAAATTACAACCGGACGTGTGTTTTGACTGCCATGGCAAAAAGATAGTTTCTGGTAATCTTATCCACGCCCCTGTTGCAGCAGGACAGTGTTCTTCCTGTCACGTTGTACATACATCAGAGAATAAGTCTTTACTTCCAAAACCAATAAATAACCTTTGTATAACATGTCATAAAGCACAGGCAAAAGGAACACATGTTGTTGCATTACCCGGCGGGAAATTCCATCCACTAAAGGGAGTAAAAGATCCGAATTTTCCCGGGAAAACAATGAAGGTACCAGATCCGGAAAATCCCGGGAAGATGAAGACTGTACCAGATCCAAATAATCCCGGGAAAGAGATGAGCTGTGTGAGTTGCCATGATCCCCATTCATCAAATTATACTAAACTTTTTACAACACAAAGGGTCTGCCAGAAATGCCACAAGTATTAGCGTATAGCGTGCAGCGTATAGCGTATAGCGTGTAAAAAAAGGTTCTTCAGGGAATTGTGTGGATAAAGCCCCCCTTTGGAAAAGGGGGGTGAGGGGGGATTTAAAGGAAAGATGCTACGTTACAACAAGAGTCTTAAAAAGTGTTCCAGATCACTCAGAGTAAACATGACTGAAGCTGAGAGATTATTGTGGGAGAAGATAAGAGGAGAACAATTGAAGGGATACCAGTTTTACAGGCAGAAGACAATAGGTAACTATATTGTTGATTTCAATTGCCCAATCCCCCTAAATCCCCCTTTAATAAAGGGGGACTGAGGGGGATTTATAGAACTTGACGGAGGACAGCATTACAGTTCTGAAGGAAAAGCGAAAGATAGGGCAAGGGATGGATATATGAAAGACATTGGTTTAAGAGTCATCAGGTTTTCTGACAAAGAGGTATTTGAGAATACACAGGGTGTTCTCGAAAGAATATGGGGGTATTTGTGATTCTTAAAATCTCCCCTATCCCCTCTTTTCCAAAGAGGGGTCTAAGAATATCCACAGGAAAGTCTGAAGAACCTTATCTTATGGACAAAATCGATAATTACGCTTTATAATAGGTAAATTAACCCCTTTACTTATTTGTATTCAAAGGGAGGGGATACGCAACCTTATATAAAACAGTTGCGGGGACTGCAATGGTCACAAAACTTATAAAAGATGCGACGATTAATTACTGTTCATCTGCTGCCATGATTCCTGACAAAATAAATACAAAAAAGCTTCCAATAAAAACCATATGTTCAATCTACCTGTTAATCCTTTTTGTTCTTGCAGTCTGTGTTACAGGCTGTGGTAAAAAGACTACTGAAACAAACAATGACACACCTTCTTACCTTGTAAGCATTGAGTCTTATACCCCAGGACAGATGACAACGGAAACGTTAAATAATTCAGTAAAGATTGAAAATTATGTGGTTTTATATAACGATATAGTCCTTGATATTTACAGATATTCTGTCGCAGATGATAATATTGGTAATTTTGTATTTGGGCCATATAGCTTTCTACAAGTTCTTGGCATGACCGCTATAGGTGCTAAAACAGAGACTATTGAAGAAATTAAAAAAGTGTTCTTTGCCGGTCAGGATGCAGATGATTGGCTTAATATCGTATACCACCTGGGACAGAGCATAGCAATCGTGAATCAATCTGAATTGAAATATAATAAGCCTATTACTGTTAAGAATATTGCATGGGGGCACAAAAATTATCTTTTTTCAAGGGACTATCTGGATAAAGTCATAAAATATTATGCACCTGAACTTTCCGCAATAGATTATTCAGCTCTTGGCTCTACATATAACAGCTATCTTAATGATTGGGTCTCCGGTGTAACTTCAGGTCACATAAAGGGTATGTATTTATATAGCGATACGCCACAAAGAACACGACTGCTCCTTGGGAATGTGGTATGGCTGGAAAATACTTGGGGAACTAATCCTGATAACATACAATTCTTTGAGGGCATCTTTGAAAGGAATAATGGGGTGCAATATTGGGTTCCGATGGTGCGACTTCAAGGTATGTACAATTTTTACTGCGACAATACTATAACTGCCTTTGAACTACCGATTGGCTCATCAGACATATCTATGGTAGTATTTATGCCAGGCGCAGGGACTTTCGATTCCTTCAGCGAAGAACTTAAAGAACGTATCCCTTCAATTATCAGTGCACTCACACCCAAAAATGTTGAGATCGTTTTGCCGTTGTTTAACTTCAATTCAGCCAGTTATATAGATAAACTCATGAAGGATTTTGGCGTAAATAAAGCATTCGATGAAAAATCAGCCGACTTTTCAGGTATTAATGGACGCGGTTACTGTTATCTGAAGAATTATCTGGAAAATGCAACAATCGGGATCAGCAAAGAGTCGGTTTATGCCGGCAGTGTAACTGCTGCTGTGTTTGAAGCAACAATCGATGAGCCAAATGATCTATGGTCTGACTATGGATATGGTATCTTTACCTTTGACGGCCAGCCATGTTGTTATCGAAAGGAAGGTAACGCAGATGCAAGGCCATTTGTTTTTATCATCCGTGAAGGTAAAACTGATGCAATATTATATATTGGAAGACTTATAGATGCCGGGGGAAAGGAAGCCGGGTCATGGGTTTGTCCATGTAGCATCGCGTTTCAAGAATCTACAAGGTAAATAGAGCCTCTTGCAAAAGTGTGTTTATCATGTTTTGGTCGTAATTCCCGCAAAGCTTGTCCTTGGCTGCGATTGGGTAGCAAGAATCCAGAAGTAGTTGATCTTAAAAATAGGCGTATGTTTGACCTCTGTGGTGAGACTTTTGAGAGTTTGTGATAAAATTTTCCCATGACATTTCTCAAAGTCCTCTTCCCAATAAATCTCGGCCCTCTCACCTACAGGTGTCCTGAAGAATTCGCAGACATTGCAGAACCTGGTATGATTGTAGGTGCACCGCTGAAGAACAGGATTGCAAAAGGGGTCATTATAGAAAAGTCCCTAACTGTCCCGCCTGGGGATATGAAAGATATTCAGAAAGTGTATGGTGATGCCCCGGTATTAAGCAATTCGATGATGAGCCTTCTCAGGTGGATGTCTGAATACTATATCGCAGAACAAGGTCTTGTCTTAAAAAACATGCTACCAAGAGAGGCATTCACAAAGGTAAAGCAAAGAAAGACAAAAATCCCCCCTTGCCTTCCTTTAGTAAAGGGTGGGAGGAGGGATTATACCATTGACATTATGAATGACAGGACTGTCTCCAGTATTACAGATTCTATCAATAAAAACATATATAAGGCATTCCTTCTCCATGCTCCATCGTCTGCTTATGAATGTTCATTTTTGATAAAGATACTTGCAGATGTCAAGAATACAATCATACTTATTCCTGAGGTATCAATCATTCATAACCTGTATCCACTTTTCAATGAAAGGTTTGGAGAAAGGGCATGCCTTTTCCACAGCGGGATGAGCAGGGGCAAAAGATCTGAAGCAATAGAGAGGATTCTATCAGGCTATTCTGACATTGTAATTGGTACACGGTCTGCAATCTTTGCTCCTCTCCAAAGGGTCTCTTTCATTGCAGTCCTTCAAGAACACAACAACTCTTATAAACAGGTGGGAAGTCTATGTTATAGCGGAAGGGATGTTGCAGTCATGAGGGCATATCTTGAAAAGGCAACCGTGCTTCTTTCTTCCATTTGTCCATCCATAGAGTCGCTTTATAATTCCAAGAAAGGGAAATACACATTCATAAAACCACCAGTTGATATGAAAAAACCCAGGGTCAGAATAATAGATATGAGGTATGAAAAACTTCTTAAGCCATATCTATCTAAGACAGTTGTTGATGCCTCTCTGCGATATATCAAAAACAATAAAAAGATTATGTTTGTTATGAACAGAAGGGGATATGCAACACTCCTTCAATGTTCTGAATGTAATTACATAGAAGAATGTCCACATTGTCGAATCCCGCTGGTCTTACATAAATCTGAAATGGGGAACGGTCACGGGCCACGGATTTTGAGATGTCATTATTGCGGATATACATCTGATGTGCCTGGGAGTTGTGGCAGATGTAAGGGGTACAATTTACAGATGCTCGGTGCAGGTACACAGAAGGTTCAGGAAGATATTGAAGAGATAATTGGAGTAAAAACCATCAGGCTTGACAGTGACAGAGCAAAGAAAAGGACAGATATAGAAAAATCCATGGGGACAATATTCAGTGATGAAAATAAGATAATTGTCGGGACAAAACTTATGACGAGGAGGGTAGGGGGTGTTGGTGGATTTTCCATGGCTGTCATTCTGAATGTTGACATCTTGCTTCATCTCCCTGACTTCAGATCTGCTGAAAAGACATTTCAGGAAATAGTATCCATTAGAGATTCCATTGAACCTGATGGCGAGGTATTTATCCAGACAAGGATGCCTCAGAACTATGTCTTTAAATCTGTGAAAGATAATGATTATCCATTATTTTTGAGAGAGGAGATGTCCAGACGAAAGTCCCTCCTTTATCCTCCTTACACAAGATTTCTCCTTATGAAATGTATCAGTAAAAGGGAGATAGTGAAAGAGCTGGCAGAGATTATTGAAAGATCAAAGAAAGATGTCGAGATACTTGGTCCATCTCTGTCAAAGAATTCTCAGGGACGAAAGGTATTCAAAATACTTCTCAGGTCTTCTATCAGTGGAAGCCTTCATTCTGTAGCCAGAACCTTTATAGATGCCTTCAAAGGCTCGAAGGATGTTACTATAAAAGTGGACGTTGATCCGATAACACTATAACGGAGGGCGGAATGACGCTACTTGAAAGGATTGAGGAATATCAATTGATGGTTGCAGTGCGCACCGATACACCCGAGAGTGCTTTCAAGTCCGCAGAAGCATGCATAAAGGGTGGGGTAAATCTCGTAGAGATTACTTTCTCTGTCCCGGAGGCAGCGGAAGTGATAAAGAAGTTAAGAAGAAACAATTCGGTTGTGGTCGGTGCTGGTACAGTCCTCAGCATTTCAGAAGCAAAAAAGGCGATTCAGGCCGGCGCTGAATATATTGTCAGTCCAAATCTTGATGAAAAAGTTGTGAAGTTTACTAAAAAAGAGGGTGCTTTATCCATACCCGGGGCATGTACACCCACTGAGATTTACAGGGCGTATAAGGCAGGTGGAGATATTATCAAGCTTTTTCCTTTTGTTGAAATCGGCGGACTGGATTTTCTTAAGGTCATCAGAGGGCCATTGCCATTTATAAAATATATGCTTTCCGGAGGCGTTACGCTTGATAATATCTCCAGATACCTTGCAGTCAAGGCCTCCTGTATACTCGTCGGATCCGCTATAATCAAGCGTGAACTTGTGATGGCTGAAGACTGGGCTTCTATTACCGAGCTTTCAAAAAGGTTTATTCAGAAGATACAAGAGAGATCTATGAAAAGCCGCTACTAACTGTTACATAAAGGGTATAAATTGGTTATAATATTTATGTTGCCCCGAAAATGTCATTCTGGCTTGTCCAGAATCCTTCATTAAAAAAGATTCCCGACAAGCGGGAATGACAGTTGTTGAGCATGTGTAAATATTGTTCGGGACATTTTGCATGTTTTTTTGTGAGCATTTTGCTCATGTAGGTTTAGGCAGATTATTTCAGCAATAACAGGGGGTATTTAAATTTATGTTTCGTCCTCAGATTAAGGTTCTGGATTGCACAGTACGCGATGGTGGTTTAATAAATAAATGGCAGTTCAGCGATGATTTTGTCAGAAAGGTTTTCATCGCCCTTTCAAAAGCTGGTATTGACTACATGGAAATGGGATATAAATCATCTGAGAAATATTTTTCACGGGATGAAAACGGTGCATGGAAATTCTGTACCGAAGAAGATCTGAAGAGGATTATTGGGGATTATGATCATAAGATGAAATTGTCAGCCATGGTTGACATAGGCCGTATTGATTCTGAAGACATATCTCCCAAGAAGGACAGTGTCCTTGATATGATACGCGTGGCATGTTATGCGAAAGAGATGGATAAAGGTATCAGCCTGGCACACCAATGCCTTGATAAAGGGTATGAGATAACTATAAACCTGATGGCAGTTTCCAAGGTGTTGGAAAGAGACCTGGATGAAGCCCTGGATGATCTTTCCAAAAGTCATGTTCCAGTTGTTTATCTTGTTGACAGTTTCGGTGCCATGTACTCTGAACAGATACATTTCCTTGCTAAGAAATACTTCGCTGCACTCCCTGGCAAGGAGCTTGGAATTCATGCGCACAATAACCAGCAGTTAGCATTTGCCAATACTATAGAAGCAATCATTGCTGGAGTAAACCGTATTGATGCAACCCTTTATGGCATGGGGAGGGGAGCAGGCAACTGTCCGCTGGAACTGTTGCTTTCCTTTCTCAAGAACCCGAAATTTGATATCAGACCTCTTATTGAAGTCATTCAAGAAATATTTATTCCCATAAAAGCAGAGACAGAATGGGGGTATCATATACCCTATATGATTACCGGAACCCTGAATGAGCATCCAAGAAGTGCAATGAAGATTATGGAATCAAAGAAGATGCCCAATCTCAGGGAGTATTATGAAGAGCTACGGGACGGAACACCGTTAGACTAAGGTAATTTCTTTCCGGAAATGAGTCAGTCTATATCAATTTTGGGTGGTTTTTATTCAGGATTTCCTTTGCATCTTCGATATCTTTTCGAATCTGTTTCTCAAGGGTTTGAACATCAGGAAAGCGCTGTTCTCCCCTCAACATACCGATAAAAAATATCCGTATTTCTTCTCCGAGAAGATTGCCCGAAAAGTTAAACAAATGCACTTCATAACTTACTTCAGCATTCCCAAAGGTCGGATTTTTACCGATATTGGCAACTCCATCGAAAACATGACTATCAAAGCCTGCTCTCACTGCATATACACCTTCCTTTGGAGCAATCTCAACAGGTGTTGTTATGTTTGCGGTTGGTATATTGAGAATACTTGCACCTCTGCCTTTCCCTTTAATCACCCTGCCCATAATTGAATAGGCTCTTCCCAGTAAGGTCGATACCTCATGGACTGTTCCCCTTGAGAGAAGGCTTCTAATCCTGCTACTACTGACAATACCTCGATGAAGTCTTGCATTCCTTATTGCCTTGACGCCGAAACCATATTTCCTGCCCCTTCTCCGTAAGAGGTCAATGGTGCCTTTTTTATTCTTTCCAAAGGCATAGTGAGTGCCTATAATGATTTCTTTCACATGTATTTTTGTAACGAGCACATCTTTGATAAAATCATCAGGAAGCATATTGGCAAACTCTTTTGTAAAGGTTATACAGAGCAAGACATTGATTCCTGTTTCCTCAATGAGCTTTGTTTTTTCCTCAAACGGGGTGAGTATTTTTAATATCTTCTCTGGTGCAAGAACCTTCATGGGATGGGGCTCGAAAGTAACAGCCATTGATGTCCCCTGAATCTCTTGAGCCCTTCTGATTACACTGTGCAGGATCTTTTGATGCCCGAGATGGACACCGTCAAAATTACCTATTGTGAGAACTATGTTTGGATACCTGTTCTTTAATGCTTCAAGACCCTTGATAATCTCCATTCGTCTGCCTCTTCAAGTAATTTCTTATAGATTGTTTCAACCTGTGTCATTGCTTCTTCAATTGTGACGTTGTTGTTTATGACAAAATCAGACCGCTTAATCTTCTCATCTATTGGAAGCTGGGTCTTTAATCTCAAAAGAGCCTTTTCCCTTGTAACGCCTTTTTGCTCCAGGCGATTTAATGCAATCTCCTCTTTGGTATATACGGTAATCGTCTTATGAAACCTGTTTTCATATCCCCTCTCAAAGAGAAGAGGTATCTCGACCATGACGATATTATTATCCTCATCTAACGTATTCAGAAAATCTTGTATCCTTTTAAATACAAGTGGATGAAGGATATCTTCAAGAGATAGTCTCAATACATTATTTTGGAAGATGACATCTCCAACGTTTTCTTTATTCAGCCTGCCGTTTTCTTGAAAAACCTTATTGCCTAAGAGTTCCCGAATTTTTTTTAGGACATCCTTCTCCATAAGGAGTGATTCAACGATTCTGTCTGAATCAAGTGTAATCACACCAAGCTTCCTGAACATGGGAAGAATCGTACTCTTCCCCATGCCATAATTCCCGGTAAGGCCGACAAGGAGCATAAACGTTATTATACAATAATTTGGTTTTTGCTTATCCAGACTTGATTTCCGGGGACAAGTTTGTTGGAGGGATGAACAGATTCGGCCTTATAAGAAGCTGTTTCTCTGCCCTTTCAATTTGTATCGCAATTTAATTTTTAAATCTCTCGGTCCGTTATTTATATACGAGTATTGTTTATGAACCTTCATGTTGATAACCCTTTTTGTTATTGGATCTATGAGGTAAACCTCAGCTTTTTTGGGCAAGGCTTCGGGCTTCCATATTAAAACGATGGTTTCACCACTCAGTGGAGATTCTATCCTTACTTTCCAAATCTTGATTTTCCTGAATGAAGGGGCCTTTATATCTCTCCAGTATCTTCCTTCACTTTGCAAAAAATATGCACTGATATCGCCGTTCAGCATGGCCGGGACATCATATTGGCCGTCAATGCCATCTGTTGCATCTGCCTTCTGTCCTAAAGAAAGTCTGTTAGAAGCATTCAAAACAGACACGGTCAAATTTGCTTCCCAGTTGTCTGCTGCAAATAAAGAACTATATAGCAAAAGCACTATTGCTAATGATGTCACAGTTACTATCTTACTCTTCATAATATCCATATCCTCCCACATCGAATCCTTTCTTCTACGGTTTTGGAATTACCAGCTTGTATGTATCATCTCCTTTATTGAGATATATCCAGTAACCCATCCAGGGAGTGAGTGTTGCATCAGGATTACCCCCTGTACTCTCGAACGCATAGGTGTTTCCCCAATCACTGCCGTTGTAGTAGTAGATAGCATTGTAAAGCCACTTATTTGTCGCGGCTTCTCCCCAGGAAACTGGATTGCCATCACCTTTTTTCACCAGAACATTACTCAATTTTACATTCCCTCCATATGGATTACTGATAATGTTCCAACCAGAGCCGAGGGTTATTGTAAAGGTGGAATCAGATATGTCAGTAGGCGTTCCCAGTTCAGGCAGGGTTAGATTGGTTTCTTTCTTTGCAAAATATCCTTCGCCTGTTTTAACTGGTATAGTAATAGTTACTTGTTCATAATGCCCTTTATTCGAATCTGTTGTAAGCCCATCAGACACCCATCGGTACGCATAACTGGTTCCGAATGCATTTATTCCATCCAGCCCTGCGGTGCTTATTTCTCTTGGCACACTTACAAGGTTATAATTTGTTAACAATTGAACCTGTGGGCCTGTGATGTATCCTGCCTGTGGGTATGTAATGATTGTATCATCAGAAAATTTTACCTCAATATAGAATTTGTGAACTGAAGCCGGGCCAAGTTTCGTTTTATAAGAACAGTCTGCTCCGGTGCTAAAGTCCCCGTTGCACGTCATCGCGTATTCATAGAAATCAGCGGGCAGGGGATTGTTCCGCTGGGTCATATACAGCTTCACATATTGTGGTGTACCACCTTGATCTTGTACTACTATCTTGAATTCATACTCAACATCCACCTTTGGCTTGCCATTCACAAGGTTATCAGCATCGGTGCCTCCATCTGCCCTTTCAAGACACTGGATACCGGTATCTGTGGAACTAAGTGAGAATGGTTTAAATGTTGCAGTTACATCCTTGGCTGAATCC
>VGWY01000087.1 GCA_016873575.1 Nitrospira sp.
AGAGACAGTTGAAAATGCAGACCTTATTTTTCTTGGCGTTTCAAGAACTTCCAAAACACCCACCAGTCTTTATCTTTCGTGTAACAATAATTTAAAAGTTGCTAATATACCTATTATCGAAGGAATAAAGCCACCTGATAAAGTTTTTAAACTTGACATTCAAAAAGTAGGGTTAACCATTGCACCTGAGAGACTCGCCTTTATCAGGGAAAGGAGAATGAAATATGCAGGAGCAACTGACTATTTGGACATAACGCATATCGAGAAAGAATTAGAATACTGTCATCGTATCTTTAATCAAATAAAGGGGTTACAGGTGATAGATGTCACAAATAGTTCGATAGAAGAGGTTGCGAATAAGGTAATAGAGAGTAGACAGGAAAGGAGGTAGTTTTTTTATGGAGAAACGCAATTTTGTTTTGTGGTTCAAAGATCTGGGCAAGGAGGATATTCCACTTGTCGGGGGAAAGTGTGCCAATCTTGGAGAGTTAGCAGGTAAGATTGGCGTTCCTGTCCCAAATGGTTTTGCTATCTCAGCTTATGCATATAAGGTTTTCCTGAAAAAGACGAAGGCAGATAAAAAGATTCAATTTCTCCTTTCTGATATAGATACCACGGATATGAAATCCTTGGAAAATATATCAGAGAAAATCAGGGATTATATCGAAGGCCAATCAATGCCAGTGGAGATCGAGAGAGAGATTTTAAAGGCATATCAGGAATTCTGTAAGCAGATTGGTAAGAAGGATGTAGCGGTTGCCGTGCGGTCTTCAGCAACTGCTGAGGATTTACCAGGAGCCAGTTTCGCAGGTCAACAAGATACCTTTTTAAATATAACCCGGAAGAACCTTTTAAAAAGCGTTAAACAGTGCTGGAGTTCTTTGTTCACACCCAGGGCTATTGTTTATCGAAAGGAAAAAGGATTTTCACACAGCGATGTACTCATCAGTGTAGGTGTGCAGGAACTTATCTTTTCTCAGGTTTCTGGTGTCATGTTTACGATTGAGCCAGTCAGCGGAGCTAAAGACAAGATTATTATTAATGCTTCTCCGGGCTTAGGAGAAGCCGTTGTAAGTGGTCAGGTAACTCCTGATGAATATGCCGTAGAAAAAGGAACTTTCAGAATTATAGGGAAACATGTTGTCAAAAAAGAGAGACAAATCATATCTAACAGCAAGGGGGGTACAAAATGGGATGCTGTACCACAAAAATTACAGAACCAACCAGCAGTGTCAGATGAAGCCATTATTCGACTTGCACAATATGGCGTGCAGATAGAGAATCACTACGGCGTCCCTCAGGACATTGAATGGGCTATTGATGATAGGGACAGGATATTCATTCTTCAGGCCAGGCCAGAGACGATCCATGGCATAGGGGGAGGAGTTAAAAAAGAGGAAAGGAAGGATTTTATGGAACAGGATATACTCGTAAGGGGTATAGGTGTGAGTCCCGGGCAAGGTTCTGGAAAAGTAAAGATTATCTTAGACGTTAAAAACATGTCGAGTTTTAAACAGGGAGACATTTTGGTAACAGAGATGACCACACCTGACTGGGTTCCTGCTATGAAGATTGCTGCAGCAGTTGTAACAAATTTGGGAGGAAAGACCTGTCATGCAGCTATCGTGAGCCGTGAGCTTGGTGTCCCCTGTGTCGTTGCGACTGAAAATGCAACGAAGGTACTCAAAGATGATGAGATAGTGACCGTTGATGGACAACGGGGTCTGATATTTAAAGGGACTATTATAGAAAAAGAGGGAGAAAAAGCACAAGCACTTGGAGCACCTTTAGATTTATCGGCTCAGATTGTGACAGCCACAAAAGTATATGTCAATCTGTCTATCCCTGAGATTGCCAAAAAAATTGCTCAGGAGACCAACGCAGATGGTGTCGGACTTTTAAGGGCTGAACACCTGATGCTCAGTATCGGAAAACATCCACGACTTCTTATAGAAGAAGGTGGAGAGCAGGTGATGATTGAGACCTTTTCCCGTGGTGTCGGACAGGTAGCCGAGGCTTTCTTCCCACGGCCTGTGGTATATAGATTCCTTGATTTTAAACCTGATGAATTCCTCGAATTACCCGGCGGTGAAAAGTACGAACGCAAACATGTTGGACCAAATCCTATGATTGGGTATCGGGGAGAATTCAGGTATTCAAAAGAAGATGACATCTTCAGGCTTGAATTGAGAGCTATCAGGCAGGCAAGGGAGAAAATGGGATTCACCAATATATGGGTAATGGTTCCCTTTGTCAGAACACTGGAGGTTTTCAGAAAAACAGTCAAGATTATGCAAGAGGAAGGATTAGACCACAGGGCTGATCGAAGTTTTCAACTCTGGATTATGGTCGAGGTCCCCAGTGCCGTATTGATGATTGAAGAGTTCTGTAAAGAGGGAATTGATGGTGTAAGTTTTGGTACCAATGATTTAACCATGCTTGTGCTCGGTGTAGATAGAAATGACACGTCTGTACAGGAGATTTATGATGAGAGGAATCTGGGGGTCTTAAGGGCTATTGCATATACTATAGCTGTATGCAAGAAATACGGAGTCACTACATCTATTTGTGGACAGGCACCCAGTGTTTACCCTGACTATCTTGAATTCATGATCCGTTGTGGTGCTACCTCAATATCAGTGAACCCTGATACAGTGGTATCATCAAGGAGAAGTATCGCCATGGTAGAACAAAAGATTCAGATGGAAAAGGCATTAGGTCTGGTAAGCAAACCAAAGATAGCCAAGATTCCATTAGAAGAGGTGTTCTTTTGGAGACATGTAGAAGAATAGAAGGTCTGGTAAACTATATTGCCGACAAATACAGCAATACTGTTGAGATTGGTATTGGCCATTTTCCTGATGTAGCCTTTGTTTTAATCAAAAGAGGAGTACGGGTTTTTGCAACTGATATTTTACCATTCAAATATCATGGTCTAAAGGTAGTCGTTGATGATATTACAAATCCGGATATATCTCTATATAAAGGTGTAAATCTTATCTATTCCCTAAGGACGCCTCCAGAGCTTGTTCCCTATATGGTAAGGTTTGCAAAAACACTTTCAACTGACCTGATTGTAAAGCCGTTATCTTCTGAATTCCAAAAAGGTCAATTAATACGATATGGGGATACGACATTTTATATATGGAAGAATTTAACTAAACGTAATTCCCACTTGTTCGGGTGTCATTCCAGCTTGTCGGGAATCATTTTGATGAAAAGAAAGATTCTGGACAAGCCAGAATGACAGGATAGTTAGAAAAAGTGAGGGTTAGATTGAAAGGTATTTTCAGATGAAAAAGATTGAACCAAAGAAGAAGCATCCTTCCAGAAAAAAAATCATTTATCTGGTTGGAGAAGGAACCGGTGAAACAATCAGTAAGATTGCAAGGGCTTCTCTTGCACAGTTTAATCGTGAAAATGTTGAGGTTAAGACATTTTTTCTGGTCACAAATGAGCACTATATCAAGCGTATTGTCAAACAATCAGCAGAGGATGATGCCCTTGTAGCCTTCAGTATTGTGCAGCCAAATTTAAGGGATTACTTAATAAAGGAAGCAGATCGTCATGGGATAAAGGCAATTGATGTCATTGGTAATTTCATTGTTCAGTTGTCAATCTTCTTAAAGGAGAAGCCCCTTGAAATCCCTGGACGGCAGTACATTTTGGACGAAGATTACTTCAGACGGATCGAGGCGATTAACTTTGCAGTCAAACATGATGATGGAAAGCTTCCTCATGGCCTGAAACTGGCTGATATAATCCTTGTTGGCCTTTCTCGGACAGGCAAAACACCTCTGTCAACTTATCTTGCCAATCAGGGTTGGAAGGTTGCCAATATACCAATTCATCCTGATATGCTTCCACCAGAAGAGCTCTTACAGGTAGATCAGCGAAAGATTTTTGGACTGGTAATTAGTATTGAAAGTCTCGTAAAACTCAGAGAGTCGAGGCTGCAACAACTGGGTCTTACGCCTTATGCCAAATATGCTGACCCTGTCCAGGTATCCGACGAGATCGACTGGTGCAATGAATTTTTCAAGCAGAATCCACGCTGGCGTATTGTGGATGTGTCAAGTAAGGCTATTGAAGAAGTTGCTGCAAGCATTGTAAACGCCTATCGAACTGGCAAAAAGCCAACGTGATTTGAAAAATGCAATTAACCACAGAGCGCACAGAAAAAAATATCACTTCAGAAAAGCCTTCGTAGTCGTATCTTCCATTTCGGTTGGTGATGAAAAGGATACAGCTTTAAAAAGAGGGACGAAGAGGAATGTAAAGATGAGATTCAATAGTGTTCCTACTGTGATTGCAAGACCCATGTCTGAAAGTCCTTTGTATGAAGAAAAATAGAGGGTACCAAAACCGCACATAGTTGTAAGTGCGCATAAAATAAGGGCGCTTCCTGTCTGGGAAAAAACACTGTGCAAATCTCCCCCTCTTCTTATATGATGGACAAAATGAATTGCATAATCGGTTCCCATGCCAAAGAGCATAACCCCTGAAAGAGCACTCATGATATGGATAGAACGTCCCATCAATGTAAGCAGGGCACCGGTACACAATATCCCGATGAGGATGGGTAATTGTACAAAAATGATATCTGCAGGCCGTCTGAGTACAATAAAAAGAATAAGATTAACAAGAACAAATCCTATGAAGGTAATCTTCAAGGCATCTGTCATGAGAAAATTGGTAAGTTCTTTTTTAATAAGCTCTCTGCTTGTAATGGTTATTCCTTCCATTGATGGAATCTTTTCTGCTTCAACATTGTTTACTACAATCAAAAAACGTAAACCATTTTCTTCTGAAAATCCCCCCAGCCCCCCTTTACTAAAGGGGGGTGAGGGGGGATTATCTTCATTGCTCCATAAAAACCTTTCTTTTAAAATTCCAATCTTCTCTATCTCTTCATATCGTAAGGGTTCTTTGATTGAGAGCATTTCTCCAAGACCTTTTGCATAATCATGAATGAAACTGCTGGAAAATCCAGCCTTCTTTGCTATCTCAATAAAGTTTCTTACTACTTCATCTTTCTTGATAGTTTTCAGCTTATCTAAAATCATTAACTGTTTCTCAAGGGGTGGTACAAATGTATTCATCGAGGTTATATCATGTATCCCTGCTGTTCTGAGCTGTCTTTCAATGGTATCAGCATTTCTCATGGCATCCTCAAGGTTTCTGGTATCTCCGACAAGAAATACCCGTTTATCCTCCTTTATGATATTCCCGAGTGCAATACGTGCAGGATTTTTCTCAGAGCCAAGCTCTCTAAGGTCAACACTGAATCTCATATCTTTGATTGTCCATAAAGAAAAAAGAACAGTGATAGAAAGAAAAAGGATAATGAACACTTTGAATCCGCTCCTTAATAACATATGACTTAAAGGAGCAAGGTTGAGGGGAGTTACAGTATGTTTACCAGGTCTCATCATGCCTGCAACGATGCTGAAAAGTACAACTGCACATAAAACAATTCCTGTGGATGTTAAGATGCCAAGTTCTTGAATCCCCTTGAAGTGTGATATAGCCATTGGCAAAAAGGTTGCCCATGTAGTGAGTGCACCTGCCCATATCCCGCTGGAAGTCTCGATTATCGATATTTCAATGTTTCTGAGAAAAAGGTTTCTCACATACAACACGATCGGAAGATCAACTCCCAGCCCTACAAGCATAGCACCAAAACCACCTGCTGCCTCTGTTAAAGAGCCAAGCACAAGACTCCCTAAACTAAGTGATATGAATATAGATATGAAAACAGGCAAAAACGCATACCCCATCACCCTTATATCTCTGAAAAAGAAAATGACAACAGCACCCACAAGGATGAGAGACATTGCGATATTTCTTATCATCTCTCTCTTCATCTGGGTTGCCTCATAGTAAGTGATTGCATGGCTTCCTGTTATGGTCACAGATATATTGTCGGTCTTTTGAATATGTCTTTTCATGACAGCATCAATCCCGTCCAAGAGTTTTTTATCAAAACTCAAATCCCTGGCATCACCTTTCACTGTGGCAATTAAAATCAGCCCCCTGCCCCCTTGAAGCATGTAGTATCCTGATGTTGTATCGACAAAACCCTCTGTATTCGGGAATGGCCTTATAAAATCAGTCAATCCTAAGGGATCTATACGTCCAATCTCACCGCCTCCGGGCATCATGAGCCGCAATTGGGTCCTCTTGATTGCCTCTTCCATGCCATCAGGGGTCAGTCTTTTAAAAAATGCCTCGAATCCTTCTGTATCAAGATACAGAGGCAATCTGCTCTTTACCATATTCAAATAAAAATCCTTTACATCTTTATTCACTCTGTATTGAACATCATCTATCTCAGGAATTTTTTGTAGTGCACCTGTTATCTCCTCTATCAATTCCGTACCTCTAAGTACATTCCCTTCAAGGATGATATAACAGTTTCTTTCTCCGCCAGCGTGGCTGAGTGCTTCAAGATATGCCTTTGTTAATTTTGCATCTTTTGGTATGTAAGAGATGAGGTCAGTCCCGAATTCTGCTGTGTACATTCTGATAAAGGCAAAACATAAGAGCACTCCTATTATGGCAAGTGAAATGATTGGCCTTTTACGAAAGAAGGTAAAAAGGAAAAGAGAGGCACGAACAAAAAGCCCCATTTTTTATTTATAAAAATACATTTTTAAGCCACAGAGAGCACAGAGAAAGGTGTCCTCTATGGCTAATTGAATTGTTTTGGCTTATTTTTGATAACATAATCTGCAAGTGCACTCACTGACCTGAATGCCTCTTTTCCAACGTCCTCATCTGGAATCCTTATTCCATAAGTCTTCTCAAGTGCAACGACAAGTTCAAGGGCATCAATGGAATCAAGCCCAAGCCCCTCACCAAAAAGCTGGGTATCATCACCTATTTCATCAGCAGTAATATCCTCAAGTTTTAACTTCTCTATAATTAATTTCTTCAATTCCTGAACAAGTTCAGCTTTTTCCACTATGTTATTCCTCCATCAAGACTTATTACCTCTGCATCCCTCTCAATCCATCTCGTAAGCTTTGTGAGCACATCCCCGGGGCCTACCTCTACAAACCTCCTGATTCCATATGACCACATCTTCTTAATCACATCCCTCCAGATTACCCTTCTTGTAAATTGCTCTGTGAGCGTTTTCCTGATATCTCCATGAGAAGTGAGAATCTCACCTGTAGTATGGTCCACAACAGGAATTTGAGGATCCTGTAACTTAATAGCACTCATTTTGTCTTTAAAAATATCCGGAACACCCTTTAACATCGGCGTATGCAGGGGATATGGAATTGGCAGTCTCATTACCTTCAAGGCGCCTTCATCATTAACCCTTTTTTCAAATCCTTCAAGTGACTCGATAGTACCTGAGACCACTACCTGTGTTGCAGAGTTTATGTTTGCCACATAGATATCTCTAAATTCCCTGCACAAGTTTTCTATTATATCCCATTTTAATCCAATAATTGCAGTCATCCCAAAATTCCCTTTGCCTGTAACATCGCTAATTGCTTCATGTGCAGCTTTGATAAGATAAATGCCTGTCAAAAAATCAATACTATTCGAGGCATAAAGTGCTGAATAAAAACCAAGACTGTGTCCTGCAACAAGACGATAATCATAGTATTTCTTTGTATCTTCCCAGAGAGATGCACAGACAGCATAGATACCCATTTGAATCCCTAATGGGGTCAGGTCTTGCAATTTGACATTATAAATTTGATTAAATTCTTCAGGGATTTTTCCTGTGTTTATGTCAAATTGCAAGACCTGACCCCATTTCTTATTTACAAGAGAGAGCATCCCTTCCCTTTCTGAGCCCTGGCCTGGAAATAGCGCACCTGTCATCTGAATGGCAGCCTCTCCCAAAGTCCACCTTTTATACCAGACCTTCTTAAGAGCGCCTGAAGCCTCTCACTGAAATTTATCTCAAAACCAGGGAATATCCAATTTTTATGTTCTGAGGAAATCTTTCCAACAATCCTGTCAATCTCATTAAATAGCTTTGGTGAAATATAGTAAACAGGTTCAAGCCCGATCCTGTCTATTTCTATTCCAAGTTCTTCTTTCGCAATGAAAGAAAGTTTGGTTTTGGGGAAAATCCTGATACCAGCCATAATAACAGATGAATCAGCATTGAGTGCAGAAAGCCTGTCTATATTCTTCTTTAAATCTTCAGGCCCTTCTCCCGGCGCACCTAAAAAGATAAAATGGCAAAATTTAAGACCGATATTCTTACAGAGTTTGGAGACCTCTTCCACCTGCTTATATCTGAATCCCTTTTGAAGATTATTCAGTATACTGTCTACAAGTGAGTCGGTTCCAAATTCCACGCCACTACAGCCAGCCTTGAGCATCATCTCAATCAGTCCTGAATCCATGAGACCAGGATTGGCATAGCAGTTCCATTCGATCTTCAGTCCTTTTTTTATTATCTCTTTACAAAACCTGAGCGCATATCCTCTTGGGTGATTAAAGATGCTGTCTACAATAAAGAAGTGTTCTACTCCTGTCTGCTCAACAACATCTTCTATCTCATTAACTACTTCCCTAATATTCCTCGACCTTATAGTCTTCCCTTCAATCTTTGGATAGGAACAATAGACACATCGGAAAGGACATCCCCGCCTCGTCTGTATATTAAGCATTCCACCTTTTTCGTAATAATCTTTTATATTGAATACCTCCCTCAGCGGCCTTAATCGCTTCCAATCCATACTCCGCAAAGGTTTAGCGCTATTCATTGTTGTTGTTATGACACCATCAGGTAAGTGTCCGCCTTCAGATAAATACCTCATAAGGCTTACCATGGTTGCCTCGCCCTCACCAACCACTCCATAATCAATATCAAGGTTCTTCATAAATTGCTCAGGCATAATAGTAAACCCTGACCCACCTGCAACTATCGGCGCATCAGAATATCTTCTGCATATCTTGATGACATCCCTGTAGAGAGGCAGATAATAAACACTCCTTGGATACGAAACATCATCAATATTTCTGAATGATATGCCAATCACTTCGGGAGAAAAGCCCTGGATTGAGGATTTCAGCGTAACCTTAATATCATCGACAAAACAAAGGTCAACAACATGTAAATCATGACCGGACTCATGGAGCGCAGAGGCTATATAGGCAAGTCCGATAGGGAAGACAGGATCAGGGAGTCTTTCCCTGTTTGGAGATATAAGAAGAACCCTCAATTGAGTCCCCTCAGTATCCTCAGGATGGAACTTAACTTTATGCCTTTTCCCTTGAATGGGCTGAGGATACCATTTATTATCCTCTTCGGGCTTAGATAAAAGCTGACATAGGCATTCTTGAGCAATCTCCGCATATCGTCAGGGCTGAGGTAATCAAGTCTTATTACAGGATGAAGACAGTCATAAAGGTCCCAGTTATAGGTATTAATTCTATCTTCTACCTCCCTGAATAATTGTGTCCCGGGATATGGAGTTAAAATAGAAAACTGCACAGCATGAGGGGATAAGGCCTTTGCAAAGTGTATTGTATCATTCACCATCCCTTCTGTCTCGTGAATATCTCCAATGATGAAGCTTGCATGGGTTGAAATACCATAGGAATTAAGAAGCCTTACTACCTCTTTTGATTGTTCCGGTATAAGTCTTTTTTTGTAATGTCTTAGCGTATCCTCTGCACTGCTTTCAAACCCGATGAAAATGTATCTTGCCCCTGCCCTTGCCATTTCACTCACCATATCCTCATTCCTGAGAAGCGTATCAGCCCTTGAAAAACACCACCAGTAGATATCAAGCCCCCTTCTGAGGATCTCCTTGCATATCTCTTTTACCCTGTCAGGATCGAGGGTAAAGTTATCATCAAGAAAAGCAATACCATGAAAATTGTAATTATTGACAATATCCTCAATCTCATCAACAACTCTTTCTGGACTGAGCGCCCTCCATCTGGTACCGCTGAACTCAGAGGAAGAGCAGAAACTGCAGTTATATGGACAGCCCCTGCTCGTTAAAATACCTGTAATCTTTCTTCCCCCCATCTCAAGCCATTGGTAGGAATCTACTCTGAGCAGGTCCCGTGCAGGGTGAAGAAGCCTTGAAAAATCAGGAGGTTGCCTGTCGGGTGTCCTTACAATCTCACAATCAGAAATAAAACTTACACCTTCAATATCATCAACGGGCTTCTTTCTTTCAATAGCACTTAAAAGCTCAGCCATTAT